>DASTZT010000223.1:0-6343 GCA_035764225.1 Ktedonobacteraceae bacterium | reverse complement strand
CGATTGTAGAGGAAGGCCCGCACCCAGAAAGGGTTGATATCCGTTTGCATTGCCATCACCGCGCCTGCCGCCTTCAGAGCTTTTCCAAGCGTCTCGGCTGTGAGCGCATTACCAGCCGCGTAGACCAGGGAACCATCCGCCATGATGCCAATGGCCGAACGCCAGGTGTAGGCGCTATTCAAAATGGTGCCTCCCCAGGCCGCGCCATCGTGGGTCAGGGGATTGATAACCCCTCTGTCGATCAGGAGCGCGGCATTTTGTCGCCAGGCCAGCAGGTCTTTGTTTCTGCTATTGAGTAATGGGTCCACTCCCCAGGCCCCAAGAGCGATTTTTCCTTCTTTTGTCACGGCGACGGTGGCGGAGCCACGTTGCGGTGGAACGTAGACGGTGCCGTTGGTCATAAGCCCGTATTGCCCATCAGCGTACTTGAACCCTCCATTAAAGGCGGCCAACAGGGTATTGTTTTGCAGATCAGCGGCGGGAATGCGGCCCGGACCATGAATGCCACGCCGTCCCCCAGGCTCGACGGTGCCCCCTACGATATGGAGTAAGGTGAAACGTGTATCGAACTGAAGCAGCGTCACAATAGCATAGGGGTGAGCGGGATCGGGACGGATGAAGGCTCTGGCATCCAATGGGAGATAGTTATATGGCGCGGGAGCCTGGCTAAGCGTGGCCCAGCGTCCTTCGCCAGGGAGAGCTGGAGAGATCAGCGGTTTCATCGGAGTGAGCAGCATCGGCGCTAAAGTAGCTTTAGGGGGAGGGGTTGGCAATGGTGTACTGACAGCCCCATTCCAGGGGGCGGTCACTTTTTTGTCGCTCAGTTGATATTGCCATTGCGATGCCATATTGTTGAGACCGAGATACCAGGACTCAATTTGGGCCGTTGCAGTGGGTCCGATAATGGCGCGCAGGGTATCGGCCATCCAGGCTCCTGTTGCGCCATTCCCTTGCGAGAGAAAGATGACGGCGAGAACCGCAATAATGCTACAAACAGCGAACCAGCGCGGAACTCGTTTCTTGCGGTGCGCTTTCGGCTTCCCCTCCGACTGGATGGGGAGCACCGTCACAAGCGGTAGTGTGGAAGGGGCGTGAGCAACCTTCTCAGGTGCGGGTAGTACAAGGGTGGATTGATCGCCGATTTTGCGGGAGGACTCTATCGGGACTTCGGAATCGCTCAAAAAAGAGTTCGAACTGGATGGCAAGGGAAAACGCACAAATTGCCGTCGTGGCGGGGTTCGCTCTACTGGTTGCATCTGATGCTCTCTATCTACACGAGAATTAAGCAAGCGTGCTCAATTCCTATACCAGGATGTATCAACATATATACTAGTATAGTAGGACGCACCAAAACATAGGCCGTAACCTGGTGGTAAGAACGGCCTATGGCTGAGCTGAAACTCACAATCTTCTGTTTGGGCGTAAACAGGCTAGATTAACAAAGAGGCAATCGAGCCTGCAACATGGCGGGCAATAGCCTGCCCATCATCTAATGAAGTCATCCCCTGGGTGTAGATGGCGGTAATATACGTCTCCTGACCTAGCGTTACAATGCCGGATGAGTTCATGACCCAGAGATTGTTTTCATCAGTTACCCATCCATCTTTGAGAGCGACAGTAGCTCCCTGAGGGGCCGTATCGCCCACGCCTACTTGCTGGTCAGGCTCGACCTGCTCCATCAGAGAAATCGCCAGATCACGATGGTGGGGAGTCAGGATTTTGCCACTATAGAGCAGCGTCAACAGGTTTACCATTGCTTGAGGCGTTATTGTGCTATAGCCCCATGCGTCCGGGTTAGGTGTCATGCCGCTGATCCCAATCTTTTGCAGATAGTTCGCAATCCCTGATGCGCCTCCAATCTCGCCATAGTAGAGCGCGGAGGCTGAATCGTTATTGGAGTTCTCGATCATAGTGGTGAGCAGGTTCATTTCGTCATCGTCAGGTTCACGGCCCTGTTGCTCGATCATATCAAAAAAAGTTAACATGATGGGCACTTTTGTCGAACTGGCCATCATAAGCTGGCTATTAGCGTTATAACTATAATAGCTGTGACGTGTGACATCATAGACCATGACTCCGACGTTCGAGCCGAGGTTAGTCAGATATGTCCCCAGATCTGGGGAAAGCAGGTCCAATGAAGCCCAGGCGGCCACATTGCCAGGTGAGGAAAAGGTGAGCGAGTTTGCCGTCGTCCAGGCGGTTCCGTTATGTTTTGGCGTCGTCCATTGGACATGGTACCAGAGCGTTCCTTTGTTCCAGGTTGTATCGCCAAGCAAGGTTAATGGATAATCTGGTCCAACATGCGCAATCGCTTGTCCCGCATTTGGGGTGTTGAGCAAAGCGGTATTGGCCTGGGCCCAGGCGCTTTTCTGCGTGCTAACCACAACGTCAGGCGGCCCGACGGTACGTAGATAGGCTGTACCTGTATCAAGCCGACTGATGACAGGTTGGGCGGAAGCATCGGCAGTATTTTGATCGAAGATCAGTCCATCGCGCCAGAACACCTGCACCTGCATCTGATGGGTGACGCCGTTTTCCACCATAGTGAAAGGAATTGCTTCGGTCAGTGGTGCTCCGAAATCCGCCATCCAGCCATCGGGCGAGACATCAGCGCGATTGATATAGTTCCAGAATTGCGCCGGGATGAAATGACCGACATCCTTACCTGCGCGTGTGCCCCCTTTGACAAACGTTTTCTGTTGGGACGCAGATGCGGCAGTTCCTTTTCCTGTGGGAGCAAAGGGCATCAGATCGGGATTGGTAGCTCGCCGTAGATCGACATACGTCAGCGTGCTGCCATCTCCGCCCACATGTGCCTGGCTGCCTACAGCGAGCAACGTTTGCAGCAGAGGTAGCCGAACGATCCCGGTATCGCTATTCTTGATGCCATTATGAACTAGATCCGCCAGCAAATCCTCGGTATCCAGCTTGTGGCTTTGGTAAGCTACCGGCGATAAGAGCGCGCCCGATTCAAAAAATTGAAACCAGCCATAACCTGTGGGGAACGCAACCGTTAGCGGCTTCCCTAGATTGTTCATGCCATTGTGAGTGTTATAATAATTCTCAAAGAGATCAGAGACGCTCACTGCGTTAGAGCCTGAAGGAGAGAAATCAAAAGCGGGAAGCGTGATATCCGTATCACCATCCCAACGATCAGCGCC
Source organism: Ktedonobacteraceae bacterium (assembly GCA_035764225.1). GTDB lineage: Bacteria > Chloroflexota > Ktedonobacteria > Ktedonobacterales > Ktedonobacteraceae > DASRHT01. The sequence continues at coordinate 3,182 of DASTZT010000223.1, read as the reverse complement.
ATTGGTCGCCAGCGTAGTCTTCGTTAGCAATGTGCCAGGCAGACGATACACCCATTTAGTAAAAGCGAGATCGGAACTCAGAAGAGTTACAGCACCAACGACCATCAAAAGAACGTAAATAATGATTACATATCTGAGGATAACAAAAGACCGCTTTCGTTTCATACCTGCGCTTCCCATTCTCAATGCACCGTTGTTCAAATTTCTTTTAATACATGATACCAGAGATTATCTGAAAAAATGTGAGGAAGTTTTCAAGATTCTATCAAATATCAGAAAAATCACCCTTATCTGCAAGGCTAAAAATAGTGACGCTCCTAAAGTTGTAAAGTGGACCAATATATATTCTCTATCGGCTGTGTCTGGCTTTTCTCTATAAGCTATCCGGGGTAGGAATAAGCATTTTCAAGGATAAGCCTTTTTCAAAAGGTCATTTTCATGGTAATACCATAAAAATGACCTCTCAAAAGTTATATCAGGGAATTAGCGCAGATTGACCCAGACAGTTTTGGTCTGGGTATACGCATCCAGCACGGCATGACCCATCTCTCTGCCATAGCCGCTTTGCTTATAGCCACCGAAGGGAGCGGCAGCGTCGAACTGGTTGTAAGTGTTAACCCAGACCACGCCCGCCTTCAGGGCCGCCGCCATTTTATGAACCTTCTTGACATCGCTGGTCCAGACGCCCGCTGCCAGCCCGTAGATCGATTTATTGGCACGCGCCGCCACCTCTTCGATATCTTCAAACGGCAGCGCCACCACCACTGGCCCGAAGATCTCTTCGCGCGCAATCGTCATCTCGTCTTTCACATCATCAAAGACGGTCGGCTGCACAAAATAGCCCTTCAGGTGCTCACCTTCGGCACGAGCGCCCCCGGTAGCGGCCCTGGCTCCTTCGCGCTTGCCGGTTTCGATATAGCCGGTGACGCGCTCCAATTGTTCCTGCGAGACCAGCGGCCCCAGATCGGTATTGGGATCGATGCCATGCCCGATCTTCATCCCCTTCGCCATATCCGCTAAGCCGCCCACGACCTGGTCATAGACCGATTTATGCACAAACATGCGGCTTCCTGCCGTGCAGACCTGCCCCTGATTGAAGAAAATAGCCGTCACCGCGCCACGAATAGCATATTTCAGATCGGCATCGGGGAAAATAATATTCGGCGATTTTCCGCCCAGTTCCAGCGTGACGCGCTTCAGATTGCCAACGCTGGCCTGCAAAATCTTCTTGCCAACCTCGGTCGAACCAGTAAAGGCCACTTTGTCAACGTCGGGATGAGCGGCCAATGCGGCCCCCGCCGTCTCGCCAAAGCCCGGCACGATATTGACCACCCCTTCCGGGAAGCCAGCCTCCAGGATCAGCTCGCCCAGCCTGAGAGCGGAGAGCGGCGTCTGCTCGGCAGGTTTAAGAATGACGGTATTGCCACAAGCCAACGCCGGGGCGAGCTTCCAGGCCGCCATCTGGATCGGGAAGTTCCAGGGGATAATCTGCCCCACTACGCCTACGGGTTCACGCAGCGTATAGGTGAACATGTTGGGGATCGAGACCGGAATGGTATTGCCCTCTAGCTTCGTGGCCCATCCGGCAAAATAGCGGAAGTGCTCCACCGTCAACGGAATATCGGCGGCTTTAGAATACTTAATCGGCTTGCCATTGTCTAGCGTCTCCAACTGTGCCAGCTCCTGGCCATGCTGCTCAATCAGATCGGAAAGCTTCCAGAGCAAGCGCCCGCGTTGTGCTGGTGTCATTTTCGGCCACGACCCGCCCTCAAAAGCCTTGCGAGCAGCCGCCACCGCTCGATTAATATCTTCAGCGTCACCTTCAGCAACCCTTGCCAGCACCTCGCCCGTGGAAGGATTGTAGGTATCGAACGTCTTCCCGCTGGCCGCCTCCAGCCACTGTCCGCCAATCAGCATTTTAATCGGCTGCTGCTGCAAAAAAGCAATTTGCGGCATCGCAGTAATATCAGTCGCCATGCGTAATAAACTCCTTATGGATGATATGCTATAGAACGCTATCGCATTTAGCATATCATCTACAAGGAGAGAAGGCCAGACGACCTCGTCTTAAAACGTTCCGATGCCTGCCAACAGCAATACATGGATATTGCTATTCGCGTTGTGCGTTTCAATTGTTATGGGCGAGCCGCCTGTAAGGCTACCTGTGACTAGCTTCTGCACTCCCCCATCAAAGTGAAGTAGGGCATAAGACTGGCTGTCGCTGGCGATTTGGGTAAAGGGGTAAAACGTCACTTCATACTGACATGGCTGGGCGTTTGTTGCCACCAGGCGAGTAAGGCCGCTCCCGTTAGTATTGATTTTCCAGAGGCCATCCTGGCTAAGATCGCCAGTGGTATTCCCGATATAGATCAGAAGCGACGATGCGCTGACAGGATGAATAGCTGTGACGGCCCTGTTCTGGCTGTTATAGATGCTATTGGTCCTATTCTCCACAGATGATTGCATGCTCACAGTACTCGGTCCCTGGACCTGACTTCCCTGACAATTGCCGTTGAATGGCGTGCAGGAACTGCTGAACAATTGGGAGCCATCATCGCTGAGGGCGATGTTACCGCAAAACGCAGGGATAGAGGCGATTGCGGAGAGGTTACTAACCTGCTGATGAACGCCTTTGCGGATATCGAGCAGGTATACATCATACTTCGTGTTGTTATTCTGTTCAATCAGCAATTGCTGGTTATTGATCCAGGAAAATGGCAGTAATGAAAACGGAGTTGTATTGGACAAAAACGTTTGCATCTGCCCAGTTGCCAGATTAAGCACATTGATGCCAGCAGTGGGATTGGCAAAGGCCACCAGCTGCTCGCTGGGAGACCAGGCCAGTCCGGGTGGATAGAAGCCGGAACAGGATTCGTACAGGGTTTGTAGCATGCTACCATCAGTGCGTATTAACTGTAATTTTGTCCTGGACTGGTTCTGGCTCTGCATGTACGTACTGAAGAGCAGCCACTGTTTATCGGGTGAGAGACTGATATCAGAGATGCCAGAATCCTTCACAGGAGCAACCAGCGTTGTCTGTTTGCCTGTGGCGAGATCGTAGCGGATCAGGGATGTTGCAGAAGGAACGGCCTGATAGCCGCCCATGCCTGTCATGTAGAAAACAGCAGGCCCGGTCGTTTGAGGAAGCGGCGTCATAGTGGCCCGGTGCGGTGTATTGCAGG
>DASTZT010000222.1:0-8033 GCA_035764225.1 Ktedonobacteraceae bacterium | reverse complement strand
ATTAGAAAGAATCGTGGTGAAGAATGCCTGATTCAGGGCTTGTGATGCTGATACTGATCGTCTCCATTGGCCTCATCTTTGATTTTATTAATGGCTTTCACGATACGGCCAACGCCATTGCGACCGCAGTTGGAACGCGCGTGCTCAAACCGGGCACGGCGGTATTGATGGCGGGTGTGCTCAACATTGTGGGAGCGTTGAGTGGTACCGCCGTCGCCACCACTATCGGCAAAGGAATCGTGGCTCCCAGCGTTACGACGCAATTGCTGGTCGTTGCTGCGCTGCTAGCCGCTATTGTCTGGGATCTCGTCACCTGGCGCTTTGGCATCCCTTCGAGTTCCAGCCACGCGCTGATATTTTCCATCGTGGGGGCAGGGGTAGCGGCAGCTGGTTGGCAGTCTATCGAGTTTGGCGGTCTGACCAAAACATTTCAAGGGCTGCTTTTTTCACCCCTATTTGGCCTGCTGGGTGCCTTCCTCATGATGCTGTTGCTGCTGTGGATTTTCGCTCGTATGCGTCCCCAACTGGTCACGCGTATTTTTGGTCGCTTACAGATCCTCTCTGCCGCGTGGGTGGCCTTCAGTCATGGCGGCAACGACGCCCATCGTCTTCTGGGCGTAATCACGATGGCGCTGGCGAGCTATTACGGTTGGACGGGGAGCCAGTGGAGCGTGCCACTGTGGGTAATCCTGGCGGCAGCAACTTCGATGGGGCTGGGAACATGTATTGGCGGCTGGCGTATCGTGCGGACGATGGGGCTTAAGGTGGTCGAGCTGCGCCCAATCAATGGCTTTGCGGCAGAAACCGCTGCCGCCGCCATCATCGAAGTTGCCAGCCGTCTGGGGATTCCGGTCTCCACAACCCACGTCATCTCTTCGGCCATTCTGGGCGTAGGCGCGACCAAACGCCTATCAGCCGTGCGCTGGGGCATCGCCGGGCGCATCGTTGTGGCGTGGGTCATAACGATTCCGGTCTGCATCGCTCTCGGCTGGGCCATCTACTTCCTGCTGCACCTGCTTACAAGTATCCGCTAGCTCGGTTCTGTAGGGCTGATCTTCTATCCCCAGGAGCAGCATACGCTTTGTTATCCCTGCCCCTGGGGGAGCGCATAGCAGACGTTCGTTTTGGTGCTGTCAAAGCCTGCTATGCCCCGGCGCGATAGTGCAGCACTGTTCCCGGAGCCACATAAATGCTGTCTCCATTGGAAAGTGCTAGCCTGTCGATGCGTGTCCCTTGGTAGACAATACCATTCACGCTTTCGGCATCCTCAATGATCCAGACGCCGTTCTCGGCACGGATCGTCGCGTGCCTGCGAGAAACGCGCTGATTGGGAATCTGGATATCGTTAATGGCAAGACGGCCAATGGAAAGCACAGGTCGATCTAACTGACGCTCGCCGATAATTTTCCCCTCCATCTCGATGGAGACGCGGGCGGCAGGAGGCTGTGCTCGAACATTGGGGTTCCCTTGAACTGGTCCACTTGCCTCAGCAAAAGCGGGCTTAGCGCCTACCGCTTGAGCGACTGGTGCCGCATGTTGCAACTCGTATTCCTGAAGAGCATTTTGGACAAATGCGGAACGAATGATAGACTTCTCACCGGCTTTCTCCGCGCTATAGCGGTTCTGCTCCTCCAATAGCTTGGCAAAGACGCCTCCAGCTCGCTTAAGCTCTTTAAAGGTTCCTCGCTCAGCAACTTGTCCATCCTTCAGCACAATAATCTCATCAACATTGCCAAGCGTGCTGAGGCGGTGAGAAATGGTTAATACGGTGCGACCTGTCACCAGCTTGTCCAGCGCGTGCATCACTTCTGACTCCGATTCAACGTCCAGCGAGGCCGTCGGCTCATCAAGAACCAGGATCGGCGCATCGCGCAGAATGGCGCGGGCAATAGCGATACGTTGGCGTTGTCCGCCTGAAAGATCTTTGCCCTGCTCGCGCACCATTCGGTCGTATCCTCCGAGCATGGTGACAATTGTATTATGAATATTGGCCTTTTTGGCGGCATCGACCACTTCCTCGAAAGTGGCTCCTGGTTTTCCGATGCAGATATTGTCAAAGATGGTCCCTTCAAAAAGCACGGAGTCCTGCAAGACCATACTGATATTATTGCGTAACACTCTCAACGGGTACATGCGATTATCGACGCCATCGATCTTCACTGCGCCATAAGAGATCTCATAGAAACGCGGAATAAGCTTGACCAGCGTCGTTTTACCACCGCCAGAGGTGCCAACCAGGCCGATTTTGCGGCCAGCAGCGATATGTAGATGAATGCCTTTGAGCACAGGCTGCTGTGGGCTATAACCGAAGAAGACGTTCTCAAAAGTGATCTCTCCGCGTAATTTCTGTGGGCCATTATAGGGAACGCTGCTATCAATGACTTCGGGCGCTTGATCTAAGACTTCTTGAATACGCTCGGCCCCAGAACCCGCACTGCTTGCCAGATTCGCCAGTTTGGAGAGGTCGCGGAATGGCTGGTAGAGCAATTTGAGGAAGGTCAGGAAGAGCACCAGCGTGCCGATGTCAACTGTGAATGAAGAGATGGTAAAGAAGCCAATATTGAACGAGTTGCCCGCCGCAACAAAGCCACCGACCCCTAGCACAGTAGCGGTACCCAGGATCACGAGGATGCTCACAATTGGCGTAAACTGCGCCTGTAGACTACCAGCCTTCAGTGACGCTTTACGATTTTTGGAGACATACCCTCCGAAGCGCAGAGCTTCCTTTTCTTCGCGGGTGAAAACCTTGATTACGGTCAGCGCGTTAATATCCTCTGTTGCCACATCTGCAACCTGTCCGGTTGCTTTGGCCGCTTTTTTCGAGGCCATCTTGATGCTTTTGGTATAGCCCAGCACAATCATAAAGAGAGCAGGAGCAATGGAAAGCGAGATCAGCGTATACTCCCGACTGATAAAGGTCATCACCAGGGCGATCCCTATCAAGGTCATGATGGCCCCCAGCAGGTCAACCAGGCCATCTGTGACCAGTTTCTCGATATCGGCAATATTGCCGGTGATGCGCTGAACGAGGTCGCCTTTCTTCTGCTTCCCGTGCCAGTCCAGCGAGAGGCGTTGCAGATGTTCGAAGAGTTGATTGCGTAACCTTTCTGTCAGGTTTTGGGCAATATACACCGCAAGGTAGAGATCGAGATACGCCAGGCCGGCACTCAGCAAGCCGAAGACAATCAGCAGCAACACCGAAAAAACAATCACGCCATTGGTGCTGTGGTGGCTCGTAATCAGTTGCGGATGCGGATCACCCGGTGAGATGGGGCATTGCGTCAATCCTGGCTGCAAAGGCGGCTGGGTTTTGTCTAATTGCAGGGATGGATCGATTTGCGGAATATCAAACTTATCAAGGATAGGATTGAGAAAAGGGAAGGTGCAGGACGGGTCATTGCCAGTGTTTGCAACCTTACTGGGGATAAATTTGAGCGGAAAAGCCGTACAGATATCGCAGCCTACCTGTAATATCGTGATCAGAATAGCGAGCAATACAAGCAAGCGGTAGCCTTTTAAGGCGCGGAAGAGAAATTTGAATAACATAAGCACCTCCAATTATGAACGCCACACTGGCAACAACGTATTTTTAGCAAGCGAAAAATTTTTAAGATACCTGATGCATCAAGTGCCGTTCGCGTTATATCTGCCAATACGCAGCACCGGTCGGCTTCCAGCAAACTGGGGAAGGTAGATTTCCTGCGTTGCTTCGTTGATGGCAATGGTGTGTGTTCCCTTCCCCAGCACATAATCGCCGAGCTTATGAAATTGTCCCGCTCTTTCGTCAAACAGGGAAATTCCGCCTTTGCAGGCAATAAACAGCACATGAGCACTGTGATCGATCAAGACAATATCGGGACCGCCTGCCAGACGCGCTTGCGAGGGGTCAAAAGGGATCACTTTCATGGTGCGCAAATCAACTCGCAGCAGATTCTCGAACAGGTTGCGATCCGAATCGAAATCAGTGCAGGCAAGGAAGGCCACTTGCTGCTCCGTGTCGATATCCATCCCATGAGGGGTACTACAATAGTCTGGTAGCACAATGCGCTGAACAATGGTGAGATCAACCGCATCGATAGCAACGAGTTCGCCAGTGCCGGGTGGTGGAAGAATAAATTGATTCGGGCTATCCGCGTCTGGCAAAATCTGCGACGTGACAAAGATGCGCTTGAGCGCCGGGTCATATTTGTTATGTCCCACATCGTGACCAAAGGTAGGGATGTTACCTGGTTGGGTTACGGGCGCTTTCTCGCCCGGCAAAAGTGGTAGCAGGCCCAGATTGACTTTTCCAATCACCTGATCGGTAAGCGCATCGATGGCGGTGACATCCTCGTTTGCCCTGTCCGGGTTTAGGGTTTTCTCAGGGTCAGCTGGTGTTCCGGGGTCGCTAACAAAAATTCTGTGATCGACCGAATCGTAGGATATGGCATCTGGGCTTTCATTATCGTCAAGTTGAATAGGGGAAAACTTCAATGTATTCACGTCAATCACATCAACAACATTATCCTGTGCGTCGGCAGCATAGATTTTGCGTAGATCAGTTGCATCGACGATGCCTGCGACTTGCGGAATATTGATCCGTGCAATGATAGCGTCTTTTTGGGTATCGAAAACAATAATATGTCCATCGTATTTCGGGTCGAATTTGGTATGAGCGAGCGCGAGTAAGTCAGGGCTTGGGCCGCTATGAGCAATAAATAATCGGTGGGTGGGGGGATCGTACGCCTGAAAATCAAATTTATCAAAGTCTTGCTGTATGCCGGGAGCAAGCGGATCTTTCTGCCCTGGGCTTGTTGCTCCCAGACCACTGGGCAGCGGTATATCCTGCACAAACAGGATGCGATGAGCTGGAGGGGGAACAGCAATTTGATAGAAGACGTGTGCAAGCATATAGGCCAACAGGCCAAAGCTTGCCAATCCGACCAACCAGGTAAATACTCTGCTCACGATGCTGAAGCCTCCAATCCTGGATGACGGAGGTGATGGAACGGGTGGCGTAGATGGAGCAACAACGGGTCTGGCCATGATGTAACCTCTTTTTATTTATAAGTTGCATGGATAAGTGATACTTCAATCTGTATATAAGTATGCAAGAAAAGTGAAGCTATGACAGTGAAATGTCTCACCAAATAAAGCTGTATTTTTGCACAGATGAAGCGACATGATTGCTCAATCAGGTTGTCCAGCGCGAAAGGCGGATGGACAGAGAAAAGCTAAGGTGCAGCGAGTACACGCGGGTTTGCGAGCATAACAAACTGCTCGACCATGATAAATCAAGAGGTGCGAGAGGTCAAGCCAGTCTTTTTGGGGGGTAAGCCGCATCAGGTCTTGCTCGACCTTGACGGGATCGGTATTGCTCGTCCAGCCCAGGCGGCGCGAGAGGCGTCCAACATGAGTATCGACAACGAAGCCCTCAACAATGCCAAAGGCGTTCCCCAGCACAACGTTGGCGGTCTTCCTGGCCACTCCTGGTAAGGTGAGCAGTTCCTTCATCGATGCTGGCACTTCGCCGCCGTATTCCGTAATGATACGTTGGCAGGTACCCCGGATATTCCTGGCTTTGTTGCGATAGAAGCCTGTCGGTCGGATATCTTGCTCAAGCTCTTCCTGGCTAACCGTAGCGTAATCTTCCACACTGCGATATTTTTGAAATAATTTTTGGGTGACGAGATTGACCCGTTCGTCGGTGCATTGCGCAGAAAGCTGTGTGGCGATGAGCAGTTCGAGCGGGTTAGAAAAATTGAGGGTGCAAATCGCCCGTGGATAAAGATGGCGCAACGCTACAACAATTGCCTGGGCCTGCTCCTGAGACTCAGGTTCTGGGTCTGAGTGGACTGGCGATGATGCAAGTTCCATCCTTTGTTGTCCCATCCTCACATTTTAGCTTTGAACAGGTTGCAATCAATTGCCGTAGCGTTCACGCTGCGTCCGCAGGAGCGCACGAAGAGCATCAGCCTGCCCCCGGTTCCATGCAGCTGAATGCGCTTTGGAGTGAGCAATAGGGAGCGAGCTTTTCTCGCGAATGCGTGCCGCCCGTTCGCGTTGAATAATTTCATGAACGAGCTGCCGGTCGCTAAACTTCCATCCCTGCGTTTTTGCCCGCTCCGCGAACCACATGACCTTAGCAAAACCTGCTTGATAGTCCTGTTCTTCTATCGTATTGCGTATTGGTATATCCTGCATGATAATGCCTCCCGTTCTGTTCCTGACAGGAAGACGAAAATCGCTATTTTGGTTATCAAACGTTAGTTTGATTATCTCAGAAAACAGGGAGCAGCGTCAAGAGATAGCGGAGCTATAGATTCGGATAGGATCATAATGGGATCAGAACCAACGAATAGACGTTCAGTTACGTATTAGTATATGTAGTGCGGTCTGGCTTATCGGCCTGCGCTCCAGATACATATGCGTCGTTTGATATTGCGTACTAAAGAGGGTTATAATCAAGGAGAGATTTTGTGTAGCCCGTGTCCTGAGGTATGCCTGTTGTACAGTTCAGGGGAGGAATTAAAGGGTGGCTAATAAAAGAAAATATGCGGCTTCAAATAATGAAGAGGAGCAGCAGCAGCTCAAGAAAAGTATTATCGCTAGCATACTGCGGCGTGGCAAGCAGCCACGCAACATGCGCGAGTTGGGTATCACCGCGCTAAAAAACCTGCCGACCAATATCACGATGGTCCAGGGGCTGATGAAGGCCGTCAACTGGAAACTGGCGCAGGAGGAGGTGCTCCAGGGACTGAACAATACCATTGTGATTGTCGGCCAGCCAAACACTGGCAAAAGCTCGCTGTTTAATCGGATCAAGGGGCAGATGCTTTCGCCGACCTCTCCTCAAGCTGGTACAACGCGTACTCTTGTACGCACAGACTTTGGCCCGTTTGTACTGGTTGATACTCCTGGGCATTTGCCCGATATCATGGAAAGCGGCATGCATCAGGCCAGCGTGCTTGTGTTTTTGATCGATGCCTCTAAGGGGGTGCAGAGCCAGGATCGCGAGCTATACGAGACGATCAAAAAGCTCAACAAGCCGACAGTGATCGCGGTGAACAAGGTTGATACGCTGAAGGGCGGAGAAGGCGGCGATCAGTTCGCGACCGAAACCGCCGTTTTGCTTGGCACCCCTGGCGTCATCCCGATCTCAGCGAAAACCGGCAAAAATGTTGCTGAGGAGCTGATCCCCGCGATCATCGAAGCCAGCCCGGAGGCCGCCCTGGCCATCGGGCGAGAACTGCCTGCCTTCCGTCGTGAGTCCGCGCAGCGCATTATTCGCAACGCGATGTTCGTCAGCCTGGCTGCGGGCCTGGAGCCGATCCCCTTTATTGATATCCCTGTGCTGATCGGCACCCAGGTACGACTGGTGTTGCGCATTGCTGCCCTTTACGGAGAACCGCTGGAAAGCGAGGATACCATGCACCATGCTCGTGAGCTGATTGCCACAATGGCCGGTGGTCTGGGCATGCGCTACCTCGCCGAACAAGCTGCCAAAATCGTACCTTTCGGGGGTGATCTGATTGCCGGAGCAATAGCGGGAGCCGCAACCTGGTCGATTGGGCAGGTCGCGCTTGAGTATTATGAGGGGGGCAAGAAGCTGCAAACGGGACGCTTGCGCCAACTGTATCGCGGCTTCTACTATCGTTTCCGCAGAGCAAACGAGCCCGAAGACCTGCATCGACGAGCTTTTGAAGAGAAGCCTCCTTTTCCCTTGCTTGATGGTACGGGACGAGCGCAGGAACATATGCCAGAAGAAGGGACGGCATAAGCTTGCCCATGTTCTTTCCCTATGAACGCTATGAGACACTGGCAGAACCATTGACCGTCTATTACCCAACGGGCGAGGAAAAGCGTGCCCGTTGGGTACTTCAGACCGTTGAGAAAGCCGGAAAGCAGTTATCCGGCCTGCTTGATCGATCTATGCCCGCGATGGAGCTTTTGCTGGTGAGTGAAGAGGATTGGCCCCTGGTTCCCCATGATGAGACAGAAGATGTCAGCAAGCTCCATCCTTACTGGACCGATGTCACAGATCCGCCTTCGAT
>DASTZT010000221.1:0-8765 GCA_035764225.1 Ktedonobacteraceae bacterium | reverse complement strand
GGGCAAGCGCAAGGCCCCATCCGCCCTCAACCAGCCTCCCCTTGCCCCTACCGCACGCGATTCAGCTATTTTATGCGGATGAGATGGCCGATTGTTGGGGGCACGGTAGGGGCAAGGGGATGGGCGGAATAGGGGAGGGGGCCTTGCGCTTGCCCTCGTCCCTAGAGATGTCTTCTTCCGGCATAGATCCAACAGGGAGAAAATAAGAAGACTGGTATAAGACATTTTCAAGCTGGACCACCGCGCAGAAAAAGACAGCGCGAAAGCCTCATTTATAGGGGTAATACAGGTAATATAGGCAACTTATCTCATGTTCACTTATACGCTCTACCAAAATCGTCAATCGAGAGATCGGAAGAAGATTAGGAGAAGAGAGAAAGCCAGCACGCGTATACTCACTCTCACAGACACCGATTGACCCATAGTGGATGGAGGAAGTCCTGATGAACAGCACGACTGAAGAAACGCGCGTCCTGGCTAACCCGGAGGCTCTCAGTCTCGCCGACACGTCCAGATTTTATCGTTATGAAATTGGACAGGTCGAGCTACTTTCTACGGAGAAGGTAACGCAACTTGCCAAGAGTATCGAACGTGGCAAACAGGGGAAGAGGCAGCGCGCATTACAAAACTCAAAGGGAGAGACGGAAGAAGCCCGCGAGGCCAGGCGTCAACTTATCGAAGCGAATCTGCGGCTCGTCCTGCATATCGCCAGAAAGTATCGAGGCTTCGGCGTAGACCTGATGGACCTCGTCCAGGAGGGAAATCTGGGGCTGATGCATGCCGTAGAAAAATTCGATTACAGCAAAGGATATCGTTTCAGCACATACGCGACATGGTGGATTCGCCAGTACATCACCCGTGCCCTGGCGGAACAAGCTCATCTTATTCGGGTGCCACTTTACAAAGTCGAGGAGATCAAACGGCTGGGTCGCACGCGGCGGCGTTTGCAGCAGCAGGGAATGGCGAGCGAGCCAACGCTGGAGCAACTGGCGAGCCAGATGGAAATCAGCGTGCAACAGGTAATCACGCTCCTATCAACCAACCAGGAGACGATCAGCCTGGATATGCCGCGCAATGGGGGTGATGACGAAATAGCCCTGAGCGAGGTATTAGAAGATGATCCTATATATTCACCTGAGCGAGTAGTCATCTCGCAGACGCTCCAGGCGCATATACAGGATTTACTGAACTGTCTGACTCAGAGGGAGAGAAGAGTACTACAGTTGAGATACGGGCTCAATGGCGGGGCGGAACATAGTCTATCGGAAACAGGCAAGAAACTGGGGCTGAGCCATGAGGCAGTACGCCAGGTGGAATTTCGAGCGTTACGTAAATTGGACCATCCGTGTCGAGACCGGATGCTCCAGGATTTCTTGGGGTGAATACAATTGAGTCACTATGATGATGGGGATCAGGCTTGTTCGCAAGCTTGAGTCATAAAAGGGTGCTCCTGCCAGAGCACCCTTTTTGATTACCCCTCGACTATTACGCACGGTAGGCATTGCCAGGGGCGAGCAGGGCAACCGCGAGGGATTGCCCCTATCGATGTAGGTCATCGCTGGAAACGGGCAGGGCAACCGCGAGGGATTGCCCCTACCAGCACCGTTCGTCAACCCATCAGGTTCTCAGAGCCATCTTTTTTCAAGACGGATCTCAATGGATTATTACGAATGTATTCGCGGATGCGTGCCAATTCGTCTTCATCGCAAATGACACGCTCTATATAGTTTCTTTGCCAGAATTTGCCCTGTTCGTTCAGGCCAGTCATCTCAATATGTTTGAGCCATTTGACGCTGGTTAACGATTTGTAGGCTCCCACAACCTGACCCAGGGTAATGTGCTTTGAAGCGCTGGCACTAAGCTGGACGATGAAATGAACATGATCAGGCATAATGACGTATTCATCAAGGACCAGCCCCGCAAACCGTTCGGGTAAGGTGTGCCAAGTCTCCTCCAGAATGGTGCGCAACGCTGGCTGTTCAAAACATGGTAAACGTCCCTGTGTGCAAATCGTGACGAAATAGGACTTCTTCGAGGCGTAGTTATAATTCTGCAAGCGGATTGAACGTCTGTGGTGAATATTTGGATCATACTGCGCTTTGCCCATATACCCTTCAACCTCCCCATATTTCTCGGTGTGCTATGATTATAAATGTATTGATATTTCGATACAATACGTATTTATGATGATTTATGTGCAATGTATTGGTAGGGGCAATCCCTTGCGGTTGCCCTGCCCTCTAACGATGGACATATTGGTAGGGGCAATCCCTTGCGGTTGCCCTGCTCCAACCAACATAATCATGGCACGCGAACGACGATGACGCTGATATTGTCCACGCCGCCACCTTGTAAAGCGGCCTGGATTAGCACGTCAGAGGCACGAGTGGGGCTGCTATTGCTGCGCAGGATACGCCCAATTTCGGGATCGCGCACCATCTCCCAGAGACCGTCGGAGCAGAGCAGCAAACGATCATAGGCGGAGAGGTCGGCCACAAACCAATCCACCTCGATATTTTCTCCGAGGTCGTTACTACCGAGGCAGCGATAGACTTTGTTTCGTTCGGGATGGGTGTAAATCTGCTCTGGCGTGATTTCGCCAAAGGCGACCAGCGTGGCAACCAGCGAATGGTCGCGCGTAACCTGGGATAGACCTTTGCCTTCGCGATAGAGATACGTCCGGCTATCGCCAACATTGACGATGTACGCCTTCATATCAAGCACGAGAGCCGCCGTCAAGGTCGTTCCCATATCCTTCCCCTGCTCATCACCGTACTGGCAGATAGCGCTGTTCGCCCACTGGACGCCGCCAACCATGATATCAGTGAGATACTCTTCCGTGAGCTCGTTCCCCATAATGATATTTTGCAGCACCGTATGCATCATGCACTGGACCGCGATACGGCTGGCCTCTTGCCCACAATCATGGCCGCCCATGCCGTCGGCGACGACAAAGAGGCCAAAGGGAACGAGCCGCCCATGATAGGTACAGGTGCCCTGCAACACGACCAGGCCATCTTCGTTAGGATCGCCCCTGCGCTCAAGGCCCGTATGCCAACCAACACCCACCTCCAACTGCTGTACCACGCGTGGCACGGCTTGAGATACGATAGGCGACATCATGCTATTGCTTGCTGACAGCCTCGCCTCAGTGACATAGGTCGTCCGCGATCTCAAGGCGTCGGGACGCGTCGGGATATCGGGGATATCCGAAGGCGTAGGGCGCTTTGCCGGGACAAATGTGGAGACCTGCGCTGTCTGCGACAAGATTTGTTTTTGCGGCAGGCGCATCATAGGCACAGATATGGTAGGCGCGGATACTTGAAGAGCCTCTTTCATGGTTGCATGTCCTTGTGGCAGAACGGCGGCCAGGGCAAAATTATGGGATGCCTCCCAATCGAGAGCAGTCTTTACCAGATCGTCCTGCTGCTGTTTCAGCTGGGATAGCCTGCGATGATGCCGCATCAGCGCCAGGACAACCCATCCCAGCGCATACCATCCCATCGCCCACGTTATGGAGAGCGCCAGCAGCACAAAAAGAGGGAACAGGGTTGCGGCCCCATCGGTGCTCCACCAACCTGGAATTTGTGGAATAGCCTCAATCAGCAATAGCCACGACTGAGGAGGGAAACCGCCCGACGCCCATAAAAGAAATAAGGTCGCGCTCGCCAGCCCCACCCAGGTGATATACCTCAGCCAATTATGGATATCATAGAGGGTTTTGAACTCCTCCAGCATGCTCCGTTCCTCACTCGTTTGCATAACAGACAGTAGTATACAGGTAGAGCTTCTTAAGGGGTCGCATCACTTGAAAGACCTTGCTCCATCGTTTTTGTATAGAGATCGCCAATGATATGATTGGCAGCCGTTTTACCAACATGGTTTGCTAACTTCTGCTGGCAAGCGCCAATACGCGCCATACGAGTACGAATAAAAGCATGGCTTGCGTTGCCCAGAGCTACTCCAGCCATACCACGCTGCATCGCATCAAACTCCAGTTCAATCTGCTTGCACAGTTGCGCTACTTCACTTCGACACATAACAGAAGATCCCTCCCGCTCCTGAGAGCATGCTACAATGCTATCCAGCCCCAATACCTCATGAAATCCGCTCCGGGCAAGTTGGGCAAGCGCCACCTTGAAATTCCGCCAGCCAACGCCGCTGCCGCGTCTAGCTACGCTCAGGCTGTCGGCAAAGCAAGGCCCCCTCCCTTCCCAACACCTCCCCTTGCCCCTACCACCTTCTCGTATTCCCATGTCTCCCGCAGTCGCTTACGTAGGGGCAAGGGGACGGGCGTGGCTGGGTGGGGGCCTCGCGCTTGCCCTGCCTCATATTCACCCATATCGCCCGCAACCCTTGCCCTTTATCTTGTTCAAGTATAGGGAATAGTACTTTCTGTCATCTCCTAACATGCTTCTAAGCTGGATAGTTGGTCATTGGCGTAGAATAAGCAGACAATTCAGTAGAAGAGATGCGAAATCAGTAATTTGTATACAAAATATGCCGACCTGTTACCATTTTATTGTTGTCAGGTGACATGATAGGGCGGTATGGGGAACTGGTGAAAAGATCTTGTACGTCTTGTACCAACGTCTTATAATTCCACTTCAAACCTTTACGATGAGAGGAGAAAGTCTTGTACACGCAGCGACCCTATCGCTATCGGCTCGACTGGGGAAGGCGAGGAGTACTCCAGGCAGTTGAGCAAGGAAGCATGCTCGTGATTGTCGATACCTTAAGATTTTCTACAGCGACAATCACAGCCACACATTATGGCGGCCTGATCTACCCTTGCTCTCTTGACGAAGATGCAGCTAGCCTGGCCCGCAGTATCGGGGGTGAAATGGCAGTCTCACGCCAGGATGTCCCCAACAAGGGACGCTTCTCGCTCTCCCCCGCGACTTATTTTAACCTTGAAGCTGGTACAAAAGTGGTGCTGGCCTCACCTAACGGCGCAACCTGTAGCCGCTATGGAGGACAGGTGCCATACCTCTTTATCGGTGCGCTGGTCAATGCCAGAGCGGTTGCAGAGGTTATCTCGTCACTCGTCGAGCAAGAGGATCTGGCTGTGACGATCATTGCCTGTGGAGAACGCTGGAAAATTCCGTCAGAGGACGGTGTGCTGCGCTTTGCGATTGAAGATTACCTGGGAGCCGGAGCTATCCTGTCGTACTTGCAAGGCGAGAAATCTCCCGAAGCCCGTGCCTGCGAAGGAGCGTTTGTGCAGATCCGCAATGATTTAGAGGGCATTCTTTGGGATTGTGGCAGTGGCCGAGAGCTGCGAGAGAAGGGGTTCGAAGCAGATGTCAAGCATGCGGCCCAATTGAATATCTATCAGGTGGTGCCCTATATGCGAGACGGTTACTTAGAGCCTTATACATCCTCCAGCAGTTAAGCAGCAGCGGCTTCCCACGTTTTTCTGACCTTTGGGATTAAGCAAGCGGGAGCGTAAACCAGAAAGTTGAGCCTCGTCCAGGCTCGCTTTCAACTCCCACCTGGCCCCCTTGCTGCTCAATCAGAGTACGGCAAATATAGAGTCCCAGACCAAGACCGACCCCGGAGCCACTTTTGACATCAACGCCCTTGACGCGATAAAAGCGATCCCAGATATGCTCCTGCTCAGTAGAGGAGAGCCCTGGCCCCTGATCGACCACGTTTACCCGAATCATCGCCTCCGCCCGTTCGAGGAGAACCTCAACCGGCTTATCGCTCTCCGAATATTTTAGCGCGTTCGAGAGATAATTATTGACCACCTGACCAACACGATCAGGATCAGCGAGAACCTCCGCTTGCAAAATGGACGTTTCCCAGCGAATAGTCCGTGTCGGAACCAGTGTGCGCTGGTCATTCACAATCTCATGCACAATCTCCACCAGATTACAAGGAACAACCTTCAACTCCAGATGATCGGTCTGGATACGCGACATATCAACGAGATCGTTCACCAGACGATTTTGGATATTGACCTGCCGCTCGGCACGCTCAAGTAAGCTCAGCAGATTCGCGACTGTCTCATCAGGCATTGCCCGTTGGAGGCGTCTCACCTGAAGCCTGGCTAACTGGATGGTGGCTTTGATGGTAGTTAAAGGAGTTTTAAATTCATGGCTTGCAACACTCAGGAACTCATTCATCTGGCGTGCCGTCTCCTGCAGAGCAAGCGAAGCAGCTCGCGCCTCGGCTTGTTCGTGAGCCAAACGCTCCTGCTCGGTAATATCGCGGTTAATCTCCAGGATAGCTAAAGGTTCACCCGTGATGTCGCGGGTGAGCACCTGGCGACTTTCTACAATGAGCTGTTTGCCGTTCCGGTTGATATGACCGATTCGACCTTCCCAATACCCTACCTCAATCAGTACCAGATCAACAGCCTCACGGGACTCTGGAAACTGCGTATGGAGCAGGGTATGAGTAAGCTGACCTACCGCTTCTTGCACCGTCCACCCGTAAAGTGTCTCCGCGCCCTGGTTCCAGGAGACAATGCGACTATCCAGATCACGCACCAGAATAGCATCGTGGGCAAGCTCTATAAGTTCCGTTTGTAACTGGATAATTTGTTCCTGTTGCATTAATTGCCGTTCAGTTCTTTTTTGATCGATCAGAGGTAAGGCGTCAGTGATGACTTGAAAACTGTCATCAGCAACGAGCTGTTTGCGTTCGTATTGCTCTTGCTGGGCCAGAAGGACATCAGGCGTTTCAGCATGCAACGGTATACTATGAGAAATAGCTGTTTCGTCGCCCTGCATCCAGGTCACCTTTCTTATCTCTCCCGCTATGAAACCTCTTTGCCAGAGTGTATCTCTGTAAAAATATGACCTCGCGCCTTCATTTTGCATGGGGAGAGGAATAGAATCTGATGTTTAGTTGACAGCATACGTCATTTTACAGAAAAAAACAATCCATCCTGATCCGATTAAAGCGGGGATTAGAGGGTTGGGAGGACATATTTCTATCCTGTCTATGATACTGCTCTCTCATAAAATAAAACGTACATGAGCGAGAAAATCAAATGAGCACGGCATCCTCCCTGGTCAATCCATCTCACTTGCAAAGGCTGGTTCGGTCAGGGCAATCTGCACCAGCGTCGGGGGGTGATTGCGCTGCACGAGGTAGCCACGTCCAGGGGGGAGCATCGAGGCGGCCTGCCCATGCAGGATCTTCCCTTCCTGAGGATCGCCGCTTAAGATGATCGCCGACGAACCCATTTCTCGCAGGCGTTGGAAGACAGGCTCAAAAGCCGCTCGCCCAACGCCACCAACACGCCGGACCAGTACGAGGTGCAAACCAATATCACGCCCGGAAAGCAGGTACTCGACCAGAGGATTTAAGGGGCTGCCAGTCGGCGCTACGATGGTTTCATAGTCATCGACAAACAAAAAGTAGTGTCGTCCGTTCCAGCGTTGTGGAGCACGCAGTTTGCTCAATGGCGCATCCGCACTGGCCTGTAAGCGTTTATCAAGGTCGGCTTTGAAATTCCCAATACATGCCGTCAGCGTGGGCGGATTGTAGGCATAGGTCAGCAGATGCTTGCTATCCATAAAATCAAGCAAGGTTTTGCGAAAATCGATAATGGCAAACGAGGCTTCTTGCGGGTCATAGCGCCGCTCGATCCCGCGCATCCAGGTACGTAGCAGCGTCGTCTTGCCGCACTCCATATCGCCCAGAATGATAAAGTGCGGTCCGCCCGCGATCAGATCAATATACACGGGATCGAGACGGAATTCCTCTAGCCCAAGAGGGACGCCCGCGACAAGATCAGCCGATGGCACAGGCAGTTCTTCCCAGCGTACCATGCCAGGCAACATCCGAATAGGCGGAGCAGCCGCTCCGTTCCAGGCACAACGGGTGCGCTGGACCAACGCTTCCAGCGTTTGCTGAGTAGCAGCGCCTTGCTCATCATCAGCACGACTATCAATTATGGGTAGAGCGACCTGGAATTGGAGCTTATCCCTGTTCAGTCCTCGACCCGGCACCCCGACGGGTATGGCAGAGGCGGCTACTTTGCCAAATTCCGAGTCCAGCGGGTCGTTCAAACGTAATTCTAGCCGTGTGCCGATATTATCGCGCAACTTTGTACGTATCTCGGCCCAGCGATTAGCCGCAATGATGAGATGTACGCCATACGTCAGGCCACCAGCTACCAGATCGGTGATTTCGCTTTCAAGCTGATCGAATTCCTGCGAGAACTGGGCGAAGTTGTCGATCACCAGAAAAACATCGCCAAAGGGAAACTCTGCCAGTTCGCCAGCTTGACGACGCACGCGAAACGTTGCCATACTATCGATACCGTGCTCACGGAAGAGAAATTCACGCTCTTCAATGATTTTGCGCATCTGGCGCACCACACGACGCACTTTATCGCGCTCCGACTTCCCACACACCGCCCCCACATGAGGAGCGTGCTCAAAGACGCGTAACAGGCCGCCTCCCAGATCAATGCAGTACAGTTGCACGGCTCGCGGAGAATGCGTCACCAGGAATGATGCAACCAGCGTGCGCAAGAATGTGCTCTTGCCCGATTGGGGCACCCCCACAAGTGCGAGATGTCCACCCGTTCCAGAAAAATCAAGCAGCAACGGCTCCTGCGCCTGCTGTAAGGGCATATCGAGCAAGCCGAGCGGGATACGCAGTTCACCAAAAGGTGCAGAGGCATCCCAATGGCTGCCATCCAGGTCCGGTCGCTGACACTGCTGCAACACATCCCCAAGCGAGAGCGCCTTACTTAGTGGTGGGAGCCAGACCTGGTGAACGGCGTAACGCTGCTGTTCCAT
>DASTZT010000220.1:0-11318 GCA_035764225.1 Ktedonobacteraceae bacterium | reverse complement strand
GAGTGCAGGTAGCAGATGCTGTTAATCAACACGATAGCCGCCGTTTTTTCGCGGTACAGACGCGTAGCCAGCACCTGCGCCACTCCTCCACCGAGGCCAATGCCAACGAGAATAACATTGGTGAGATGAAGTTTATTCAGGAGAAAGGCCATCGCGTCGGCATGGCCCCAGACGGAGGTATCGGCGGGCCAGGGATGATCGGAGAGGCCGTAGCCGAGCATGTCGATGGCGTAAACCGCTCGATTCAAGTTGGCAAGAAGCGGCATCACACCTTCCCAGGCGAAGGCTCCGGCTGGGATATCGTGCAGCAGCACAATCGCCCCATCCGTCCCATGTTCCGCGCCCTGAACAATGTAACTGATATTGTAGTGGATAACACGCGCCGTGCGCCGTTCCTGTGTTTTGGCTGTGGCAGCGTTCGATGTGGTACTTGCCATAGATCCTCTCAACTCCTACAGGTTGTTCAATCTAACAGTTATTTATACTATAGTGCTTTTCAGTTGCGTGAGTCCAGATGCCTGGACTAGCCGCGAGCCAGCGGCGTTCGCAACTGTTTTTCAAGGATGTGCTTACGCCCTGGCAAGCAACGCAGGCACATTGTAAAATGCGCCAAAGCCAGCGTAACGAGCGGTTTCATCGCCCAGCTCGTCTTCAATTACGAGCAAGCGGTTATATTTGGCGACGCGTTCGCTGCGGGCGGGTGCGCCAGTTTTGATCTGCCCGGCGTTGGTGGCGACCACGAGATCGGCAATCGTCGTGTCCTCGGTTTCGCCTGAGCGGTGAGAGACGACCGCCGTAAATGAGGCGCGTTTCGCCATCTCCATCGCTTCCAGGGTTTCCGTCAGCGTGCCGATCTGGTTGAGCTTAATCAAGATCGAGTTGGCGGAATGCTCAGCAATCCCGCGCTTGAGGCGAGTGGTGTTGGTGACAAATAGATCGTCGCCCACAAGCTGGATGCGATTGCCTAAGCGTTGGCGCAGTTGATCCCAGCCCTCCCAGTCGTCTTCAGCCAGGCCGTCTTCGATGGAGATGATGGGGTACTGGCTAATCCATTGCTCGTAAAGATCTACCATTTCGCGCGAGGTCAGGGTGCGACCCTCGCGTGCCAGCTCGTATTTGCCATTGTGATAAAGCTCGGTCGCCGCGGGGTCCATCCCCAGACAAATATCAACGCCGGGTTTATAGCCTGCCATTTCTATCGCCGCAACAATCAGTTCCAGGGCTTCGCGGTTGGATTTGAGGGAGGGAGCAAAGCCGCCTTCGTCCCCAACGTTCGTATTGAGGTGTTTGTCGTGCAGCACTTTTTTCAGAGCCTGGTAGACCTCAGATCCCATGCGCAAGGCTTCGCGAAAAGAAGCAGCGCCCACCGGCAGTACCATATATTCTTGCATATCGGTGGAGTTGTCAGCATGTTTGCCCCCATTGAGAATATTCATCATGGGAACAGGCAGCGTACGAGCGGAAACGCCTCCTAGATAGCGATAAAGCGGTTGATTTTGCGCCTGAGCTGCTGCCTTTGCCACTGCCAACGAGACGCCCAGGATCGCGTTAGCCCCTAAATTAGCTTTGTTGGGTGTGCCGTCCAGCTCGATCATGATCCCATCGAGCATCACCTGGTTGGTAGCATCGAGGCCAGCCAGCGCATCACCAATTTTATGGTTGACATTGCCCACGGCCTGAAGTACGCCTTTGCCACCGTAGCGGCTTTTGTCGCCATCGCGCAACTCTACCGCCTCATGTGCTCCGGTAGAGGCTCCCGATGGGACGGCGGCTATCCCTCTGGCACCTCCCATCAAGAGCACCTCGACCTGGATGGTCGGGTTGGCGCGAGAATCGAGGATCTCGCGTGCCATGATGGCCTCGATAGTGGTAATGTCATTGACAGTTTCTATCATAAATACATCCTCCTGGAAACCATAGTAACTATGGGGTGTGATGCTGGTGTTGTGTTGTTGGTGGGGATGAATACATCCTCGCGGGGCTATTGTACATCGTGGGCGGGGCAGAGGGCAAGGTGCGTAGGGGCTATAGCCCCTACGGATTAATGAGTCATTTCCATGATACTGTGCGCGGTTTTGATCTTTGCCAAAGCCTGGGCCAGCCTGTCAGTATGTTCTGGTAAGCCGACCGTGATGCGCACAAAGTCGCCCAAATGGGGTGAGTTGAAATAGCGTAGCAAGATGCCATACGCTTCAACTACCGCCCGCAGCTGGGATATCGACGCCTCTTCATTGTTGATACGCGCCAGAATAAAGTTGCCTTGCGAGGACAGCGGCTTCAAAAAAGGCTGCTTAGCAAGCAAGGTAAACAGGCGCTCTCGCTCTTCCACAATCTGCTGCACTTTGTCGAGCGTGTAATCCAGATGCTTGAGCACCTCAATGGCCGCGATATGTCCGGCCACATTGACCTCGAAAGGACATTGAGCGCGCCGCATATAGGTCACGATCCATTCGGGGAAGAGACCATAGCCGATGCGTAAGCCCGCCAGTCCGGCCCATTTGCTAAATGTGCGCAGGACCACCAGGTTCTGGTGTTCGGGCACGAGGTGAGCCAGGCCACCAGGGCTGTCAGAAAACTCTACGTACGCCTCGTCCACAACCACAATGCGTCCAGTTTCGAGCAGCGCCAGGACATCCTCTTCTGCAATAAGATTGCCGGTGGGATTGTTTGGCGAGCAAAGGACGATCATTTTTGTCTGTGGCGTTAGCGCCTTGAGAATGCCCTCAACATCCACCTCGTAATCCTCCGTACGCGGTACTTCCAGAACATGAGCGCCGCAGAAGGTTGTGATCGTGGTATAGAGGGAAAAAGTCGGCGGGCAACAAATGATGTTGTCGCCGCTTGAGAGAAAAATGTGCCAGAGCAAATTAATCAATTCATTGCTGCCGTGACTGACGACAATAAAGCGGCTATCTACTCCGGTGTAGGCAGTAAGAGATTGACGTAGAGCGTTTGAGTCAGTATCAGGATAGTTATTATAGTTACCATGCTCACTAAGCGCCTTTAGCACCTGTGGAGCAGGTCCATAAGGGCTTTCATTACTATTGAGTTTAATCAATGTATGAAACGGGATACCCGTGCGAGCACAGAATGCTTCCAGAGACTCACCTGGGATATACTCAGCTATCTGGTTTAGCTCTGGGCGCACTCGTACAAGGTTGGGGGGGTCTGTATACATCGTTTGTCCTATTTCTCAGAGTCGGCGTCCACGAATATTTGCGCGGGGCGGCGAATGAGTGGGTTACGAGGACCAGTGCCCGTATTTGTCCCGTTCAGCCGGGAGCCGCTATTGGTGTCTGCAAACCGACGATTCAGTGGCTGTGACACTGGTTGCCTGTGCGTCATTGGTGTGTCAGCAGGTTGTTCAATTGCTTGTTGCATTATATCGATGCCTCTACGCAAAGTCATCATGTCGCGCATAAAACATGCAACGGCTGAAGCGGCGGAACCTTTATCTTTGGCAGTATCGTAGCGCCTGGAAGTTACTTCTCCTGCTGACTGGGCGGCATAAGCCAGAGGGTCCGAAGTTTTAGCGGCATAGACATCCTGGAAGATATCATCCCAACTACCCCATCGACCACGTAAAGGTTTCCAACCGATCTGGCTGTCGCTAATCGTACGCCATTTTTCCTCGGTGAACTGAATCCAATCCTCAAGCAGGCGCGAATATGCCTCCAACTGCTGACGCAGCTGTACCTCTTCCATAGAGGAACGTTGTGGGAAGCTCTGTGGAAGCCCATCGGTGCTCTGAGGACTGACATAGCCATTCCCCATTTGCTGGAAAGCCATTGTCGGCTGACCGGGATAGTTGTTGTTCGCGCCAGGGAAAAACCCTGAGCCTGTGAGTTGGCTCGTGTTCATCGAGCCACCGGGTAGCCCTAAGACTGGTATCTCGGTCCCTGCGGGCAGTTCACCGATGATATGAATGCCGCTTGCCCCCAGCATCGGAGGCATCAGCGTCGTGCCATCTTGCAACATCACGCCTTCTGATAGCGTTGGCAAGCCGCCAATCACAATCTCCTCATGTCCGACCGCATCCAGAATGCGCCAGGCCAGCCGGGGGTGCTTGATCGCCCACCAGAGGCGACGCATCATAAAAGTGAAGGCGAACGTAAAATTTACAATCAACCAGACGATGCCTCGCACAGCTAGCCAGTTCACAAGTGCGATAGCAACAATCCAGTACCAGGCTTCGTGTTGCCCTGCTTCTTCGATAAATGTGAGCACAGCAGCTACAGTCAGGCTGGGGTCTCGTAGCGGATTAATGAAATCTAAAATACGCCAAAGCCACTTCCTGCCAGTTGTTTCTTCCAATGTGCGCTCCTCTCGGCTCTGCCGCTGGTCCGACAGAATCTATATTTCTTCGCTTCAGTTCTTGCAGGCAATTCTAGCATGAGTACTACGCATCTGCAAGTTTTGCGACGGAACTCGGTAGTTATGGGTAATCGTGAAACAGTCTTTCCTCTAGAAACACTGTTACGAAACGGCCATTCCCTGAGGCATGGCCAGGAAAATTATTGAGCAAAACAACGCTTTTGTAATGTACAACGACGTAATTCCTGTATTCATCTTGTTCCACACTAATTAAAACGCATAGCAGAAGAGCAGAGAAAGAGAACGGTACCATAGTACCGTTTCTCTTTTTATTATAATCTCGACAAATATTGTTGCCGCAAGGCTAATGCTACGTAGACACTCAGTTTTCTCGCTGTGAGAGCATTTCTCATTGATCTGAGTTGAGTCTTATTATGTTCGTCGATTCGTGTCATGAGTAGATCCTTTATTTGGAAGCTTGCTGCCAGAATAGAACAGCTATTTTTGAATGGTCGTGCCAACAACACAAGAATTCTGGTAATTCTGTTCCTCAGTATGGTAACATTAAACAGGGTGTCTTGCGTATTTTTGTCTTACATGATCTGGCGTGTTTCTGTTTCAAGACGTGTCAAATGTTTTTGTAAGCGTGCTATCGCTCCTGTAGGATTGCACCGTCAGGTAATTCAAGGCAAGAACAGTGAGCACCTGTTAGAAAGGATAAAACCATGCCTATGCGGATGACGCCAAAGATTCCGCAACTGATGCATGCTCGCCGTCTTATCATTGCGTCTAACCGAGGTCCAATCGAGTATCAATTGACTCGGGACAAGTCGCTGAAGTCTCGTCGTGGTTCGGGAGGAATGGTAACGGCACTGATCGATGCCGGTAAGAGTATGGAAGTTACCTGGGTTGCCATGACTATGACCGAGGGCGACCGGATGGCCGTACGTGAAGCTCAACAACATGGTGGGCTGCTACAGTCGCCTTTGCAGGGACAAAAAATGCAGCTACGTTATGTGGCTATCTCTAAGGAGGCTTATCGTAAACATTACGAGAAGATCAGCAATGAGATTCTCTGGTTTTTACAACATTACCTGTACGATCCGATTCAAGACTCGACTTCGGCCCGCCAATTGCAGGATGCCTGGATCAACGGCTACTGCGTTGCCAATCAGGCAATTGCCGATGCGGTCAATGCCGAGATTGAGCGAGAAACGACTCCTCCAGTGGTCATGCTGCATGATTATCACCTCTATCTGGTTTCTGCGATGATTCGCAAGCGACATCCAACGATTGTGATGCAGCAGTTTATTCATATTCCCTGGCCTGATGTGCGTTGCTGGCATTTCCTGCCCAGCAATATCGCCCAGGCTATTTATAGCGGGCTGGTGGGCAATGATATCATTGGCTTCCAGACGGAACGCGACTCACGCAATTTTCTGGAAGGAGCGCGCACGCTGCTGGATGGCGCTGTGGTCGATTTTGAAGAGGGGGCCGTCTGGTGGCAGGGGCATCGCACTTATGCGCGAGCCTATCCTATCTCGATCTCAGTCACGGAAGAGCGGCGCATTGTTAATAGCGCGGCAGGACGGCGCGAAGCGGAGAAGATCAAGCCGCTCCTATGCGAGCATACAATTATGCGCGTGGATCGTATTGAGCCGACGAAAAATATTCTGCGCGGCTTCCAGGCGTACGACTACATTCTGGAGAAGCACCCGGAGTTGCATGGCAAGGTGACATTTCTGGCCTTCCTGGTGCCATCGCGTCAATCGCTGCCGATCTATCGACGCTGTACCGCTGATGTTATGGCCTCTATTGAGGAGATTAACCAGCGATATAGCACGGCGGATTGGACTCCGATCCGTGCGTTTTGTGATAATGACCGGACGCGCGCACTTGCTGCAATGCAGTTTTATGATGTGCTGCTGGTCAATCCGATTATCGATGGCATGAACCTGGTTGCCAAAGAGGGACCAGTGGTCAATTTGCAGAATGGTGTGCTGGTGCTTTCTCGTACCGCCGGAGCATTTCAACAACTGGCAAAGGGTTCTATTCCCACCTCTCCTACTGATGTGATGGAGACTGCCCATGCCCTATACAAAGCTCTGACGCTAGGACCGGAGGAGCGGCGTCTCAAAGAGATGTTCGCGCGTCAGGCGGTGGAGCGCAACGATCTCAACGTCTGGTTGACACACCAGATCTGTGATATTAACGAGTTGCTTGACCGCGCTTTTTCTTCTGCGAGCGGTGCAGCTTTGCCGCTTGAGACATTAGACGAAAACGTTGTAGCGAATGCGATGTAGTCTGGAGCACACATCATGCTCCAGTCGCGGGATAGGTGGCGCGGCAACTTATGGCATGTGCAATTGAGTCAGTTGCGCTGTAATTTCGCCTAGCAGATCCGCCATTTCCGCGACACCCTGTACCACGCTATCGGCATGTTCCAATAGTGTTGGCAGCGTATCAGGATGCTGAACGACAACAGAAAAGCTCGTCAGACCATCCTGGCGCAGCTTTATTGTTTCCAATACGGCATCCAGGTCGGTGCGATCATCTCCCGCGAAGAACACTCCCCGCAGTTTGAAATGTTCGACAAAGCGGCGCAGTGCCTTCCCCTTATCGATGGTCAAAGGAGAAAGGATCTCTACGATTTTCTTGCCCTCGCTTAAACGCATGCCTGCCTGACGAGCGGGCTGTTCCAGTGTCGCCAGGATCAATTTTCTGGCGCGTTGCGGATCGGGCGAGAGGCGATAATGGATCGAGCCACCCACGTTTTTACGCTGGATAATCACTCCAGGCACGGCAGCCAGTTCTTGTTCAGCCAGGTCAAGTAGATATTTTCCCGGCTTGACGTAAGGCAGGGCTTCCGGCATTAGCTGGATGGGGTGCGATGAAGGCAGGCCATCGCACCATTCTAGCCCATGCGTGCCAATGTAGGTCAGCCCTTCAACATTGACAATTGGCGCGCCGTCGGTGATCGCTCGTCCCGTCATAATCGCGACATGCGCGTATGCTTTGACCTGTTCGAGCAACGCGGCAACCCCAGGATAGAGCCGCGCCTCATCAGGAGTGGGTGCGATGGGGCTGAGGGTGCCGTCGATGTCAAAGACGAGGCCCAGTGGTTGTTGGGTCAAAACATTGCGCAAATTTGCCGATAGCATAACGTCGCCTCTTTCTGGTTAGAGCAATTTCTCCTTTACCTTTATTATATAATGCTGATCTCAACCTCGTTACTCGCGCCTGGAATTACCCTGGTGCGGCTTCCAGAGCGGACGAAGCGCAGATGTACATGAGCCTGACCAACGTGCATGCCCCGTATTTCTAGTGTTTGCAACCAGTTTGGCAAGGTCGGATTGTGCAGGGTCAGACGATGTTGTTCTGCGCCAGGCTCAAAGCCCAGCAGTCCGCTCAGTAACATAAAGGGCGCTCCCGCCGCCCATGCCTGGGGAGAGCAGGCGACGGGATAGCGTGTGGGGCCATAGCCGTGACGTTGTGGAAACCCGCAGTAGAGTTCTGGCAAACGCCCGCCGTCGTAGTAGAGGCTGGCTTCAAAAAGACTCTTCAGCAATTGAGCGGCCTCAGCTTTTTTGGCGAAGCTCGAAAAGCCTGCGCCGATGATGGCTGTATCGTGCGGCCAGACCGAGCCATTGTGGTAGCTCATGGGATTGTAGCGGGCCGCGTGGGTCGAGAGCGTACGGATGCCCCACCCGCTGAACATATCCTCACGCATCAGCCTGGAAATCATCTTTTTGGCGTGTTCCTCCGGCACGATGCCCGTCCATAGGCACTGGCCGGTGTTGGATGCAACGACATCGCATGGCTCTTTCGCGCTGTCTAACGCCTGGTAAAAAACCTGCTCCTCCTCCCACCAGAAATGGTGCAAGAAGTTGGCCTGAAGTGTCGCGGCTGTTTGCTGCCAGCGTTCGGCCTCTTCAGGCTTGTTCAAGCGATTGGCGAGATAGCTCATGGCCCTGTAAGCAGCGAAGGCGTAGCCTTGCACTTCGCAGAGGGCCAGGGGAGATGTTGCGATCTGTCCATTGCCGCAAGAAATAGCATCCCAGGAGTCTTTCCAACCCTGGTTGCCCAGCCCCTTCTCCGAAGCCTTGTGATATTCAATGAAACTATCGCCATCCCTGTCTCCGCAGTCCGTGATCCAGCTCGCGGCGGCCTGTGCATTGGGCCAGATCTGTTCCAGGAAGGAGAGATCGTTGGTCCAGCGGATGTAAGCCTCCAGCGTAATCAAGAAAAGCGGCGTCACATCGATACTGCCATAATAAGGGATAAAAGGAATCTCGCGGCGATTTGCCATCTCGCCAGTTCGGAACTCGTGTAGCATCTTGCCCGGCTCTTCGTCGGTGAATGGCTCAAATTTGGTTCCCTGGTAAGCACTGAGAAATGCCAGCGTCCCGCGCACAACGTCGGGGAACCAGGGCAGAAATTCCAGGCAAGTCACCAGCCCATCCCTCCCAAAGGGGCAGGAGAACCAGGGGATACCGGCATAGGGGTAGTGCCCGTGCGATGTCATCGTACTGAGCATCATTAAATCGTGCATGCCCCGCGTCAAGAGCCGATTGAACAGGGTATCGTTGGTGAGCATGGTCGGTTCGGGCAAATCATGGCGAGCAGGTAGCGCGACATCCTGAGCAAACTGCTGTGGGTTGGACTCACGCATGCTGACCGTGATGCATATGGCTATCGGCTGGCCCCGTGAGAGTTGCATCTTCCAGGAGACCCTATCTGCTAGCATCTGGTCTGGTGTTGGCTCGAACAAAAACGCTGTTTCGCGCTCTATATCATCCAGTCCGCGATAGGCCAGCGTAATCCCGGTCGGGTTTTTCCTCGGAGGATATAACTCGCCGCGCGTCTCACGTATGGAGCCACGTACCTCGAAAAGATCGCGAAAATCCGCCCCTAGTTTAAGATTCAAAGTTAAAAATAGAGGCGCGGCATGAAAGCTGGTCACGGTAATCGTCTGGAGCATCTGATCCTGTTGCAGCTCCAGGTGCCGATGAACATGGATCGCGCCTTGCTCCACGACAACATTGTCATCAGGCGCAAAAGCGATATTGGTCAGGTCAATCTGGCAGGCATCGCCAAATCTGGCAACATGATGGGAAAGCGTCATCAGGGGACGACCTTCCAGGGATAAATTGCAGGTGCGCAAAAAGCGCGTTCCATGCCAGAACAGGCCCATTTCCTGTCTTGCTGCAAGAAAATCGCCCCGCATATCCGTTATAAGGAAGGCGTCGCCCGATTTGAGGGTAATGTGCGTACTGTGGGAGGTGTCTGGACGTTCCTGCTCTTCAAGCTCGTCCGTGATGCTTTTTGCAACCTGCTCGCCAGTGAGTTCGGGAAGCAGCGATGCTTCTGGCCCATTGTTCGTCATGGCAGTTTCTTTCCTTAGAGAAAAACTTGATAGCCAATCAATTCCGGTTACAATGATAGCTAAAACATATGTTGCCATATGTTCGCTAAAAAATACTATCACTGGCAGCTCATGCTATTTATGACGAACCATCAATTGATGCATCACTGTAAAAGACAACGCGACTCTCCCAGAGGCGAGCCGCAAGTACCTTGATATCTTCCGCACTCCAACGCCGCTCTCGCGTCTAGCTCCGCTCAGGAGTGCGGAGCCGCAGTATTTGTCTTATTATTGTGCTAGTATCTTTGTATACCTATAACGTAGATCGGGGTGATCGGTAATTTAGGATTACAAATAGTTTGCCGCAGCTCCAAAAAATGGTACTCCTTTCCCTCAGCAATATCTGTATGTTAATAAATTGATGTGTCAGCAGGGCTATTTTATGTTAGAATAAGGCCATGTTGAGAACACTGATGGCGACCCGCTATGTTACTCCCCTCAGAGAGGGAGGCTCGCTCCCTGCTATTGTCGAGGCGGACGATGATGGACTCTACGTGCTCAAATTTCGCGGTGCCGGTCAAGGGCCAAAGGCGTTAATTGCTGAGCTGGTCGCTGGCGAGATTGCTCGTATGCTGGGATTACCTGTGCCTGAAATTGTTTTCATTGAACTGGACCCTATGGTAGGCCGTTCCGAACCCGATTTTGAGATCCAGGCGCTGATTAAAGGCAGCGTGGGCCTGAATCTGGGTCTTGATTACCTGCCTGGTGCCATTGCTTTTGATGCGCTTGATGCTCACAAACTGGACCCATTGCTGGCGTCGTCTATCGTCTGGTTTGATGCCTACGTGACAAATGTTGATCGCACTCCACGCAACACCAATATGCTCTTCTGGCATAAACGATTGATGTTGATCGATCATGGGTCGGCTCTCTATTTTCACCATATCGGCACAAATTATCTGGAGCGTAGTCGCACATCATTTAAGCCGATCAAGGACCATGTATTGCTGCCTGTGGCGAGTTCTCTGCCCGAAGCTGATAACATTCTGAAAGCCCGTTTGACCCGCGAGTCATTGCAGGGAATCATTGATGCTATTCCTGATGCCTGGCTGATAGATGATCCGCAGTTTGCCGAGCCTGGCGAGCACCGCGCGGCCTATCTGTCTTACCTGCTGGACCGTCTGGCAGCTTCTCATATCTTTGTGGAGGAGGCGCTGCATGCCCGCGCTCAGCTCGTATGATTACGCTCTGATCCGCGTCGTGCCTTCGGTCGAGCGTGGTGAGTGCATCAACGTCGGAGTGATTCTCTTCTGCCGTACGCGCCGCTTTCTCGATGCGCTGATCGACCTGGATACGCAGCGTTTGTTAGCCCTGGCCCCTGATATCGACCTTGAGTTTCTCCGCTGCCACCTTGATCTGATCCCCTTAGTCTGTCGTGGAGGAACAGAAGCAGGCTTCATCGGTCAGCTATCGTTATCGGAACGTTTCCACTGGCTCGTCTCCCCTCGCAGCACCATTATCCAGACCTCCCCAGTCCATTCCGGCCTCTGCTCCGACCCGGCAACCGCATTACAACACCTGCTCAAAACAATGGTTTGCCTGTAGCCCCAGCAGGGCAAGCGCGAGGCCCCATCCACCC
>DASTZT010000219.1:0-8774 GCA_035764225.1 Ktedonobacteraceae bacterium | reverse complement strand
CTTTCAGTATCCTCGTGCGGATCGTGCCCTCTGCAACGCCCTATGTACCACGGGCTACCGAGCCACAGACGGAACTTTCAGTATCCTCGTGCGGATCGTGCCCTCTGCAACCGACGGTGTCGGGGCAGGGGAGGGATGGGTGTTTGATCGTTTTGGCGGAGCAAGGCCGCTTTTTTGGCCGCTCAGCGCGTCGATTTTCTTTCATCGCCTGTTGCTATTATACCATATTTCCCCCGATTTCGAAAACCGTTTTTTGCGCAAAATCCCTGGCGATTTTCGAGCAGAGAAAAGATGCAGAAGCGGTATATTCAGCAGGCTTTGGGTAGAACTGAGGAAATCAGGACGGGTTTCTGTCCTGTTTATTTTGCCAGGAAGGACGGTTTTCGAGTGACCTTCGCAAAATGCTTCTTTTTGGCGTTGGTAGCGGCGGAGATTGGCTATTTTGACTCGCAAACCAGATAGGGGTATGTGTCTCTCAATTTATCCTGGTAGCTCTTTTTTACTATGCTCTTTCTTCTACGAGCATGGAGGATTGTTCAAAGATTTCGCGATCCACAGCCAGATAGCACCATCTTTGATGACGAGATGATCCCTACTCGCCTTCGCATTCCGTCGATGATGAAGGGTTCCTGGCACTAGCAAGAGGCTGGTTTGATGCTCTTATTGCCGATGAAGAGGTTGACCTTGCCCGCAAATAGCTTCACTTCCCTGGATGTACCGAACGGGCTGGCTTGTAGCAAATGAGCGAGGTTCAGGATCTGCCCTTTGATCAGGTTTTCACTTGCTCCCAGGTCTCTGGCTAATGCTAAGGCGCTCTCAGCATACACTAAGGCATCGTGATACATCCCCTTCGCAATATAAATGTTGGCCTGTAGCGCCTGGATAACACAGCGACGCCGCATGAATTTATTTGACACCACGCTATCAGCAAGCTCGATCTGCTCCAATGCGTTGTCTGTATCTCCCAGGTCGAGAAATACCCTTGTCCCACGTATGTAGCAGAAGCCCAGGTCTGCCTGGATCGTGGCATGATCCCAGGATGTGACCTTCCGGGCAATCGCGATGGATTTTTCAAGCAGCTTGATTGCGCTCGCATCTCCAAGCTCAGCGTAAATACGGGCGGCATCAAGAGAAACGGCACCAGAGGTAGAGATAGGCAGCTTCAGGGACATTGCCTCATCCATTGCCCTTTGGGTATGAGCCATGTCACCCTTGCGATAGAGCACACCAGCTAAGTTCATCAGCCCACCCGCGATCAGGGTGTTATTCTCTAGCTTCTTAGCAAGCTGGATAGACCACTCTGCAAACCACTCTCCTAGCCGATAATTTTGCTCTTCATATGCGATGGATGGACCGAGTAACGAATTATGTATCTATACTAGGTGCAAATACTGCGGAGGGTTGTAATGGAGTATTATTGCCATAAACCAGCGTCACAAGAAGAATTTGTGAAAACTGTGAACTACTTCAACAAGATCGGGTATAGCGTGGAGCCTGTTGCCATAGATAGCGTGATCTATTTTAAGGTGCTTTGTCCAGAGGGAACGACAGAAGCGTTTATCGGAAACAACACGCTACCAGACTATACGGTAACGGTTCCGAAAGGTGATGCGTTCTACGTGAGAAAAATGTTCCACAGGCCAAAGTTGCTGGGAGAACATGTTCAGTGCGTGCTGTATTTTAGCAAGTGATATTTCAGTTGGTTTATGAGAGGCCCTCAGGGCAAGCGCGAGGCCCCCTCACCCCTCTAGCCCCATCCCCTTGCCCCTACAACATTCGGCCAACATTGCCTATCCTGTCTGTATTCTGACGGAATACGAGGTCGGGGGCAATCGTAGGGGCAAGGGGCGGCGTGGGGTTGGGTAGGGGCCTCGCGCTTGCCCTGGTGTTCGGTCAGGCCCATCTGACAAGGGCGAGGCCCCGTTCCTGTTAGTCGGTGTTGTTCATGCCTTGCGTGATCTCGAAGAGGAACCACTTGCGGCGCTCCGTCTCGTCGAGGATCTCGTGCAATGCGTTGCTGGTGGCCGAGTCGCGGCTCTTGTCGCATACTTCAATCGCATCACGGATGTTTTTGGCAATGTGGGCGTTGTCCTGCAACAGCTGCTTCACCATCTCACCCGCTGGCACAAAGTCGGCATTGTTGTCCTCAATGGTTTGCAGTTGAGCAATATGGCCGATACTGCGAATCGTGGTACCACCGACACGACGGACGCGCTCGGCCATCACGTCAACGGAGTCAAAAATCGTCTTGGCCTCCTTGTCAAACAGCAGGTGATAGTCACGAAAGTGCGAACCAGCAAGGTGCCAGTGAAAGTTTTTGGTTTTGACGTAAAGGGCGAAGGCATCGGCAATCAGGGGATTGACCGCCTCCGTAACGGCCTGCACTTCCTGAGGCGTGAGATCGGTTATCGTTGCCAACTGCGCGGGAGACGACTTTACCTGGTTTCTTGTTGTCTGTTTCGTTGTCATTATTTTTACTCCAATCTATACGATAGCTGAAACCTGTCTACAAGCTTTCGACGAAAGTATCTATGACGTTCGTTGCGCGAAGGCTCTGCGCAGCGTATCACTCACCTGCGCAATGGCGGCGCGGGCGGCTGGCGTGGCCGTGATTGGATTAAGCAGCATAAAGTCGTGGATGGTGCCGAGATAGCGCGTCGCTACCGTTGGCACGCCAGCCGCCATCAACTTATGCGCGTAAGCTTCGCCTTCGTCGCGCAAGACATCGTTTTCGTCAGTAATAAGCAACGTTGGCGGCAACCCTCTGAGTTGCTCCAATGACGCTCGCAGTGGGGAGGCGGTGGGATTGTCTCGTACTGCTTCCGGGGCGTAACTATCCCAGAACCAGCGCATGGCTTCGCGTGTGAGCCAGTAGCCGCCCGCTCCAAACTGTTGATATGACGGAGTCTCGAAATTGGCGTCCGTCACCGGGTAAAAGAGCGCCTGGAACCCAATTTTTGGGCCGCCGCGATCCTTTGCCAGCAGAGCAACGACGGTCGCCATGTTGCCTCCGACGCTATCGCCAGCCACAACGATGCGGGCTGGATCAACGCCAAGCGTGGCTCCATTCTCAGCCACCCAACTCGTCGCGGCATATGCCTGCTCAATGGCAACCGGATATCTGGCTTCGGGCGAACGCGCGTAATCCACGAAGACCACCGCCGCCAGGGTATCGTTAGCCAGTTCGCGAATCAGACGGTCATGCGTCTCTTTATTGCCAAGCACCCATCCCCCCCCATGAAGATACACGATGGCGGGCAGGATTCCAGTGACACTTTGCGGCTTGACAATGTGTAGGGAAATTTCACCAGTTGGTCCGCCGCTGATGATGCGATCTTCGCTATCAGCAACGAGCCTGGGAATATGGGCGCTGGTCTGGAGATTTAAAAGGACGGTTCGCGCGTCCATCGGCGATAAGGTATAAATGGGAGGGCCGCCCTGGTCCTCAAGGGCTTTGAGCCAGGCCAGCGTGTTGGGTTCAAGCTGCATGGAGCGATGATCTGCTATGGTTCTCATACATTACCTCCTCTCGACGTATCGACATCTTTCCTGAGAGATGCCACCGATAGATATTCTGGGTAAAGAAGGCGACACACCCCTTCCCATACCCGTTTTCAGAAGCATTGGATGCACTCCTCGCTTCGTACCGACCTGATTGTATCGCGTCCGATTTATCGCATAGACCAAACCCGACAATCCCCTATTCCCCTCTAGAAACCGTTGAGCAGTTGACTAGGATGGGCAATCAATTGGACGCGATGCAATCAGGTCGGTACGAAAGAAATCTCTTCTTGAGCAGACAGGTCATTGGGAAAACTGAAAGGCTATGTATTTCTGTTATTGAACCTTCCTTCGTCTTTATAGTTGTGGTATACTTTTTTCGCCATATGATTGCAAAATAATAGATTTTACTTTGCCCAGTTCATTTATGAGGTACCCATATGCGTCTTGAAGGTCTGCAAATTGGCCGATACCGCTTGCTGCATTTATTGGGCAGTGGCAATATGGGAGAGGTGTATCAGGCAGAAGATGCGCGTATCGAGCGGAAAATCGCTATTAAAGTGGTGCGTGGCGAGGCTATCCCGTACTCTAGCAAAGGCGCAAACCAGGCTATCGACGCGCTCTTCCTGCGCGAAGTCAAGGCTATCGCCCGGCTAGATCATCCCAATATATTGCCGCTCTTAGACTACGGCGAGGAACGCCTGGGCGAGACAACCTTTACGTATATTGTGATGCCGTTTCGCGAGGAAGGTTCATTGGCGAGCTGGCTAGGACAGCGCGGAGGCAACCAGCTGCTCTCATTGGAAGATATCGGTTTTTTCTTGCGACAGGCGTCGGATGCCCTTCAGCACGCGCACGAACATGGCATTATTCATCGCGATGTCAAACCTTCCAACTTTCTTTTGCGCCGCAGAAAAGATGATCCTGCTCATCCCGAACTGCAACTGGCCGATTTCGGTATCGCCAAATTTCATTCCGCCACCTCGGATGCCAGCGCCACCATTCGCGGCACACCCACCTATATGGCTCCAGAGCAATGGCGCGGGCACCCTGTCTTCGCCACCGACCAGTATGCCCTGGCCATCATGATCTACCAACTGCTCGTCGGGGCACCGCCGTTCCGGGGAACCTTAGAGCAGATGATGTATCAACACTTTAACAACCCGGCTCCCCCGCCCAGCAGCATACAGCCGCATATTCCAGCGGAAGTTGATAGTGTGATTCTCAAAGCTCTGGCGAAAGATCCCACCCTGCGCTACCCATCCGTTGCTGCCTTCGCGGAAGCTTTTCTAAAAGCGCAACCGAGCGGCGCTCATCAGTCTGCACCGCCTCCTCAGGATGTGCCGCTAGTATTATCCAGTTTCGAACGCGAGAAAACGCCGCCATCGTTACCGGATATCGCGTCAAATAGTGCCACTTCGCCCGGCAGCTATCAAAGCGAGGACATTCCCGTTACGCTCTCCAGCTTCCGCAGTGAGAGCAAAATCAAAAAGCCGCTCATGGCTCGTGGTCCATTACTGGCCCTACACAACTTCTATCAACAGGGACCGCTCAAAGGCCGCAATCTGTTGCTGCTTGGGCTGGCGCTGCTGATTGTGATAGCCAGCGTCAGTACTTTTCTGGTGTTCAGGCTGCGTACTCCCCCTCCAGGCCCCGTGACAACACCTACCCCTGTGTTGTCAGCTATCCCTTATCCTCCCTATCAAGGAAAATTAGTGCTCAACGATCCATTGCATGATAATACGCGTGGCTATAACTGGGATCGCGGCTATACGCGTGGGGCCGATGGCACAAGCTGCACATTTATTGATAATGCCTATCATGTGATCGAAATCAATAAAGGACGCATTTATTATTGTACAGAGACAAAAATCCCCGTGCGCGATTTCGCGCTGCAAGTGGATATGACGATTATCAGCGGTGACCTGGGGGGTATCGTTTTTCGTTTACAGGGCAACCGATACTACTTTTTCCGTATCGGTCAGGACGGCTCCTACTTTCTGAAAATGTATACCGATGGAGCCACTGGAGCAGGTCTTGTCCTCGTGCAAGGTAAATCGAAAATAATCAATACAGGTTTGAAGAAACCGAATACTCTTGCTATCGTAGTTCGCGGTAGCAGCTTTACCCTGTACATCAATAACACCTCTATTGGTGCTGCTCAGGATACTAGCTACAGTCAAGGCTCATTGGGATTGGTTGCCGAAGCGGAAACAGGGGCCACTGAAGTAGCGTTCAGCAACATAAAAATATGGGCTTTATGAAAACGATCCTTAATAATCTCTGGAGCGTAAAGCTGCGGCGCATTTACACAGTCGCTCTTTTTTCATTGTTGGTCGTTGGCCTGTTGATGGCTTTTATGATGGAGCATCAAACGCCTGCAGCTTCTTCAGTGGTTCCGGCAAAAAAGGTCGCACCTATCAGCAGCGCCATCCTCCGTGAAAACGCGCTCCCCGGTACCAGCAACTGGCAGCTTTCTCCCGATCAGATTGCCTATAATGAAATCCAAATGTACACTGATACGCCCTCAGTGCTCCCTAATCAAACAATCTCGTTCTATGTCAGCACGCAAAAAGAGGGCACCGCCTATACCATCGACATCTACCGGCTTGGCTGGTATGGAGGAATGGGCGGCAGGCTGGTCGATGAGTTGGATAATCTCAAAGGCTCTGCTCAGGGATACTATGACCAGCACAGTCAAACACTGGTCAATTGTAGCTCCTGCATAGTGGACAGCAAAACAGGGCTTGTGGAGGCCCATTGGCAACCATCCTATACCCTCACTATCCCACCGGGCTGGTTAAGCGGGATCTATCTGGCAAAATGCACCGACGCCAGTGGCTTACAAACCTACGTTTCCTTCGTGGTGCGCAGTCTGACCCCTACCCTGTATATAGCGGTCAACCCCGATACCAGTTATCAGGCGTACAATAATTGGGGCGGCTATAGCCTTTATGACTATAACAGCCTCAGTAACAACGGGCTGCACAGCGCAGTCAAAGTCTCGTTTGATCGACCATACACCGATGTGCTTGGAGCTGGTGGGACGCTTACCTTCGAGCTAGACGCCCTGCACTGGCTCGAACGCGAGGGCTACGATATCTCCTACATCAGCAACGTGGACTTACAGCGCGACCCCGGACAGCTGCTACACTATCGCGCCTATCTCTCGCTTGGTCACGACGAATATTGGACCAAAGAGATGCGCGACGGAGTGGAAAATGCGCGTAATCATGGCGTCAGCCTGGCCTTTTTAGGGGCGAATGCCGACTACTGGCAGATGCGCTTTGAATCGGACAGTAAAGGAGTGCCGGATCGCACCATCGTGTGCTATAAAGTCGCCACTGCCCAGCATGATTTGCAGCGCGATCCGTTCTATGGCGTTGACAACAGCCGCGTCACGGCGCAATGGCGCGATCCGGTGATTGGCCGCCCTGAAAATAGCTTGATCGGGATCATGTATGCGAATGTAATCCATCAACGGCGCGGCTATCCCTGGTATATCAATCCGCAGACAGCTTCGCCTCTGCTGAGAGGTACTGGTCTGCAACCGTCGAAGTCCTATGGCTGCGACCTGGTTGGCTACGAATGGGATCGCGTCTTCACCAACGGAGCCACACCCGCCAATCTACAGGTGCTTGCGGTCTCACCCGTCACCAATGATGATGGCACAATCGACGTAAGTTATACCACTTACTATTTTGCTAATGCGAAGTCCCTGGTTTTTGCCAGCGGCTCGGTCTATTGGACCGGGGCGCTGGACGATTATCGCATTAGCACTAACGATCCCTGTGCTGGTCAGACGGCTGCTATCCCTGCTATCCAAAAGCTGATGACAAATGTTATGGACGCGCTGGTCAATCCCGCTTTCTATCGTTAGTATTTAAGATCTTGCAGTAAAAGGAAATTAGCTCGGCTGATTCTTTCTCCCAATAAAACTCTTCTCTGGCTGCCTGCAAAGCATTTTGTCGCATCCGTTCAAGTTCGTCAGTATGCGCCAATAGCGCATTGATTGCCGCTGCAACATCGGCAGGTTCCAGTGAAGGCACAACCTGTCCGACACGATGGGTGGTCACGATCTCTACAATGGCCTCAAGTTGAGAGGTAAGGACTGGCACTCCCGCCATCAAATACTCAAAAAGTTTGTTAGGCAGCAGCATCTGTATATTCGGAGCGTAATCAGGCGCATTGATAATTAAGCCGACATCGGCTGAAGAGGTCCACTCAAGCAGTTGTTCATAAGGAACCGGGGGAAGAATTTTGACCCTATCAGCAATACCTTCATCGGCAATCAAAGCTTGTAAAGCAGCTTGCGTCGTTCCAACGCCTTTTCCCATCAGGACAACCACGATCCTGGGAGCTAAAAAAGCTCCGGCCCGCACCAGGATGTCAAGACTACGATCTGGCTGCAAATACCCCTGGTAGAGCGCGATGCGCACATCCTGGTCCAGATCTAGCTGCTGCCGTAATCGATCACTTTTCGCCACCTGACGATATGGTAGAATATTGCGAACCAACGCGACATTTGTGACTGCATAGCGCCGTTTTATCTGCTCTACAATTGGTGGAGAGACGCTGATGACGCCCGCACAACGCGGTACCATATGCGCTAACAACACCTTCAATAACTGATGGAGTATGCGTCTGCTCCTCCCCATCGTTGCTATAGGCCGATCCCCTAATGGGAGTTCATAGGCCTCGAAAATGAGCGGTTTGCGGCGCAAGCGTGCGGCGATATAGCATGCCGGAAGCGCCGTCACCTCGCATGCATGATAAATATCAGCGGGCGTGTGCAATAAAAGCAGGATACTGCGTAGAAACAATAGGATGGCGTTCATCAAGGTATGGCGTTCAAAGCGCACAGAGCCAAACAGGGTCGGCATCAATAGATGTCTTACCGGTATACCATCAATGATTTCTTCAGCGGACAATCCCTGTTGACTTTCGATATCAATGATCGAGACGGAAGCACCAGCGCCGATCAAGGCTGAGGCGGCACGCATGGCACGCACATCATATCTTGCTGCTCGCAGCACATGCATACATACCGTAACTGATAATATTTGCTCAGGCATTGCCTGGGCATTGCCTGGACGAGTCGAAGTACTTTCATGCATCATCCTACCTCTTCCTGCATCGATTGATGGAATGCGGTGACTTTCTGGCGTGTCAGGGGGTGGATAGTTAGATAAACGAGCAGTGCTGTATAGAGAAAGAACAGAGCAACAAAGATAATGAGAGCGCCTACACCATTGATTTTCTGCATTTGTACA
>DASTZT010000218.1:0-11053 GCA_035764225.1 Ktedonobacteraceae bacterium | reverse complement strand
GGTTTCTCTTTAAAAATGCGGGGAAATAGTGTATAATTATTAGGCACAAGTGAATGCCATCAAATGCTGGTGCTGAACAAACATCATCAGGGTGGGTTGTGTTTCGCCCCTGTCAAGGCAGACCTCGTAGCCAGACAGGGGTGTGAAAGCGCGACCCACCCTTTTTAGTAATGAAGTTTTGTAGATATTCTTCTTTATTTGCCTTTATTCACCGTTACCCTTGCCCTGGTCATCAACGTTCTAATTGCCTGGTTGTAACCTTGAACGTAGTAATAGTTGCCAGAACCAATCTCGTGATACGCTTTTTATCTGCTTGTAGAGGTTTCGGGATGGGGAAATGCCGAAGCGGTTCTGGTAGGGAGAGCGTTGTGAGTATATCACGCAGAAGATTCACACAGACACATCTTATGACGGCTGAACAGGGCCGGGCGGTGTCGGGAAATCCTGAGGGAGTAAATCGACATGGGAGCCAGGATGTGCAGGAGTTTCAGACCTTTTATCAAGAGAACCTCGCCCTGATCTATCGCTATATTTATAGTAAGGTGGGGAATCGGGAGGAAGCCGAAGACCTGACCTCACAGACATTCATCAAGGCCGTGCGGAGTATGGACTGTGAACGTAATCTGCATAGCATGCAAAAATGGTTATTTCAGGTCGCCAGAACCACAGTTGCCGATTACTGGCGAGCCTATTATCGTGTCTCCGTTGGCTCCCTGGAGGAGCTGCTTGATGCTGGCTGGGAAGGTCCGGTCGAGGAGGAACCGGTACCCACAAGTACGACGCCTGCGGAACGTGTGCAACGTATTTTAGGTGCGCTCCCCGACCATTATCGGGAGGTGCTCACCTGTCGTTTCTTGCTCAATCTCTCCATCAAGGAGACTTCCATCAGGATGGGATTGACGGAAGCGAATGTCAAAGTATTACAGTTTCGTGCGCTTAAACGCGCCGCCGACCTCGAACCCGTTGTCGCGGGGGCCACAGGGTAGGGGTCGGCGCTATTACGTCGGAGAGAAATCATGACCGGTGAAGATCAGGAACGGTTTGAAGACTACCTGGAGCTGGAGCACTATATCGATGATCTCCAGGCTGGGCTTCCTGCGCATCCCCCTGGGGATCTGACTCCCAGTCAGGTGCGCCTCTATCGCATGGTTGCTCTTTTCCGCTCAGCCTCGTCTGATGTCGCCGAGCCGCGACCAGAGTTTGTGCAAGAGTTACGCGCAAGGCTTCTTGCGTTAGATCAGGAACCTGATGAGGATGATACGTTAGAGCTACCTGCCGTTCAGAAGGCGGCTTCTCTTGAAGAAGTACACCAGAACCAGCCGCAAGAGCAGCCAGTGCCGTTGCGCTCTGTGAAGCAAGATAAGCGAGAAGCGCGGAAAATGCACTTCTTCTCGCGCCGTTCTTTGCTCGCAGGTGGCGCTGTCGCTGCCGCCTCGCTCGCTACAGGTGTCAGCTTCGGAGCAGCTCTCCAACAGAGCCAGCCGAGCCAGGTAACAAGCGTTCCATCACAGCATTTCTATGGCGATGTCCCTCTGGTACCAAGTACTATACCCTCAACGTGGCATTTTGTCACCACTCTGGCAGAATTAGGTACTGGGGCTATGAAGTTCTCTATCGATACTCTTGTGGGATATGTTATACTAAATGATGGTGATGGAGCTAGTGATGACCCGGATAGCGATGATAGTACAAGTGTGATTGCTATGTCTGCCGCCTGTACACATATGGGTTGTATCGTCCAGTGGAACGATACGGATCGTCACTTCCACTGCCCTTGTCATGGTGGGATGTTTAGCGAGTATGGCAATCCTGCTGCTGGTGGTCACTTACGCTATCTTGCGTCGTTGCCTCGTCTGAACACAAAGGTCGAGAATGGCGAGATCTATGTGCAAGTGCCGGTAATGGGCCAGGATGATACTATGAGAAGTAGCGATTATTAAGAGTGCCTCATGAAACGAAGCCTGCTGGTGATTGCCTTTGGCATTAGCTTTTTAGTGGTAATGACGTGGATGGGCACGGTTCTGGTTGATGCCATTCCTCGTCGCCCAACAGCGCAGGTACAAGTCGCCCAGGTCGGTCCTTATCAGATCTCATTGGAGGTTGAGCCAAATCCCCCTCCCATTACTCAACCATCAACCCTCTCGATCCAGTTATCGAATAATAAAACACAGCAACCCGTGGTCAATGCCCACGTTTCCGCGGAAATGGTGATGGAGACGATGGATATGCGCACAGATCGCGTTGACGCGCAAACACAGAGCAAGGGCTTGTATGTTATTCCCATCCAATTTGCCATGAGTGGCCCCTGGCAGGTGCGCGTGCATGTGCAGGTGCCCGGAACGGTAGCGCAAAGTACTGTGTTTGAGGTAACTGCTCAATAATATTGCTCTTGCAATTCTATTCTCTGGAATTTTGTCCATGTGCATGAAAGGCAGTATACGTATGATTCCCGCTCGTTGGAGGAATGTCGCCCTCGTCTCATCTATTCTGCTGCTGTGTGTTGTGCTCCTGGCGGCATGCGGCAATGGCCCATCGCAGGCGCAGGCCAGGCCTACCCCGTCGCCCACTCCGCCAGGACAGGGAAAACAGCTTTTGGCCGCGATGGCGCACTTGCTCAGTACCGCGAAGACGTTGCATGGCGTGTTCGATCTGACCATTAGCGGGCGGGCATTGAACGGGAATGCCACGACCGAAGTATGGAATATGTCTCCCAATAAAAGTCGCACGGTCGTGCTGCAATCCACGGT
Organism: Ktedonobacteraceae bacterium; assembly: GCA_035764225.1. Lineage (GTDB taxonomy): Bacteria > Chloroflexota > Ktedonobacteria > Ktedonobacterales > Ktedonobacteraceae > DASRHT01. The sequence continues at coordinate 8,306 of DASTZT010000218.1, read as the reverse complement.
CTCGCAAATTGAAAAAGGTTCCATCACCGTTACCGATGGCAAGCAGCTCTGGCAATACGATCCGCTCAATAACGTCGTCTATAATGGGCCTGTTTCTACGACTAATGGGACTGCGACAGGAGGAAACCAGAGCCAGTTTGTGCTGAATCTGGTGCAAAACATTTTTACGCATAGCGATGGTACCGTCAAGTCATCTACCACCGTCGATAACCATGCCGTCTATGATGTGCATATTGTGCCGCAGCAAGATAGCGCGAATGGGACCGGGGATATCAGTTTCAATTATGCTGGCGAGGTATATATCGATAAAAATACGCAATTGCCGGTGAAGCTGGATCTGGATGTGGTTGGTTTTGGCAATGTACTGCTGAATCTGCCCACCTTTGAGGTCGATCAGACCCTTGCCACTAGTCTCTTCACCTTTACCCCTCCTCCAGGGGCTAAAGTGCTCCCATTGCGCCAGGCCACTCCGACGGATACAACTGGCGCTCTGACCCTGGTCCAGGCTCAGCAGCAGGCGGGTTATCATCTGCTCAGCATTCCCGGCGATCAAGCCGATTATGTATTGCAGGGCGTAAACGCGTTAGGCGCTCCGGGCAATCAGATCTACACGCTGAATTATATGAAGGGTAATCTTGCCTTTACCATCTCGGAAGGCAAACCTCTGGCAAACCTGCCAGATCCCTCTGGTCAGCAGGTCAATTTGCGTAATACCATCGGCACCATCTCGTCCGCCAACGGTACAGCGACCCTGGCATGGACCGAAAACAACGTTGGCATCCATATCAGCGGCAAACTCAGCAACGATCAGCTTGTAGGTATCGCCCGCTTGTTGTCGTAATTGATGTGGCGAGCCGTTCAAGCATCCCGATAGCAAGCAAGGCAGCTTACCAATCAGTGAGCTGCCTTGCTTGCTATCGGGGACACAGAGATGCCAGACTTTTTAGCCCGCGATATTCACAAGCCACGACACGCCAAACTTGTCGGTAAGCATGCCAAAGGTATCGCCCCAGATGGCTTTCTCAAGTGGCATGGTTATGGTGCCACCAGCCGCAAGCTTCTTGAAGTAGCCTGTTAATTCTGCTGCGTTATCACCGCTCAGTGACATGCTATAATTCGTCCCGGCTTTATATCCCATCCGATCCGGCGTGTCGGAAGCCATAAATGTAATGCCGTTGTCAGCTTCCAGCACAGAGTGCATGATTTTGTTGTCTTCGCTCGGATCTTGAGAGGCGTGCAATTCTTTGAAGGTGCTCATCGTGAGTTTGCCACCAAAGACTGTTTTATAAAATTCCATAGCTTCGCGAGTGTTGTCTTTAAAGCTGATGTATGGGTTCAGTCTGGTTTGCATCGTTTTCTTCCTCCTGGATTCATCTTTATGGCTTACAAAACCTCGATACGACCAATTCCGCGTAGTAGAAAGTCACTTAAACAGTATATGAGAAGTCGCGCAAAAAAACTTCTCGTATCTTGCTCTTTTGCCTACATAGAGGTAGCCATCTTTTGATGCGTCATGGGTGCTTTAGATCGGCCTGAGAGGAAGCACGAAGGTGATGTACAAGGGGGCAGGCGTTTTATTATATTACCCACCCCCAGGACTTTTAGAGCGAAGGGATTTCTTGCTTTGCTAACGTCTCTTGAACGACGGCGGCCAACGCCTTGATGAACAATGGAGTGGTGTTCAAAGACTCGATGCGGGCAAACTGGATGCCGTGTTTCTCGGCTTGCTCGCGAGCGCCAATCTCGATATCATAGAGAATTTCAAGGTGATCGGCCAGGAATTGAACGGGCGCAATTAGAATGTGGGTGTGTCCTGCCTGCTTCAATTCAGGGATCACGTCGGCAAAGTCGGGCCTGAGCCATTCTTCAGGCGTGTGGCCCGCGCTCTGGTAGCAGAAAGACCAGCGATCATCGGACAGGCCCGCCAGCTTTGCTACTGCCGCTGCCGTCTCTTTGAGATCGTTAATGTAGTCAGGCTCGTTTTCGATGACGCGTTTGGGCATGCTGTGCGCGGTCAGTAGCACGGGGACGCGATCTCGCACATTGGGTGGGAATTTGTCCAGGGCTTCTTTGACCCGATTCGCCAGCGCCTCTAAGAAGAAACGTTGCATATGCCAGTCTTCAGCAATTTTCAGTTCTATATCCTCGCGATCCAGATCGATGAAAGCATCTCTCAACATACGTACATAGCCGCTCATGATAATCGGCGAGTACTGAGGCGACATAATAATGCCAACCAGCGTCTGTGCCCCCTGAGCTGCCTCTGGGACGACATCGGCGACGAAAGGTGGGGCGAAGCGCATGCCTGCGACTGCGTGATAGGTTGTGCCATCAGTGCTCTGGCGATTTAGCTCTTCCTCTAAAGCTGCCGCCTGCTCACGTGTGATGCGCAGGAGTGGGGAGCCGCCGATCAGATCATAGCGGCGGCGAAACTCATCAATCACTTCCTGCGAGGCGGGGCGACCACCGTAGACGTGCTTGAGGTAGATAGGGATATCATCCAGCGTGGCGGGCGATCCATAGGTCATCAGAACCACGCCAATATGCGAGTTTGTCATGCTGCTTTCTCTCCTTTAAGACCTCTTTGTGGTTTCATGAACTGCCTCGACGAGCTGGCGGAGCAGTCCGGGATCGGTGGGGGCGAGTACGCCGTGTCCAAGATTGAAGATATGCCCGGCGCGATTGTTGGCCCGACGCAAGATATCGTTCATCGCTTCTTCGATGACGGGCCAGGATGTGAGCATCACCGTCGGGTCAAGGTTGCCCTGAATGCCGTGATCGTAGCCTATCCGTGCCCACGCATCATCAAGGTCAACTCGCCAATCCACGCTGATAACATCGCCTCCCGCCTCGGTCATCGCCTCCAGTAGTGCGGCAGTGCCGGTGCCGAAGTGGATCGAGGGAGCGCCAGTGGTCTTGACGGCGTCAAAGATGCGCTTAATATACGGTTGGACGAAGCGGCGATAGGTGCTGGGACTGAGCGCGCCAACCCAGCTATCAAAGAGCTGCACCACATCGGCCCCAGCCTGTACTTGTGCCACGAGATATTCGGCGATCACCTGCGTCAGCTTATCCATCAGCATGTGCCATGCCTCAGGCTGCCCATACATAAAGGCTTTGGCAAGGGCGTAATCGCGCGAGGGCTTGCCTTCGATCATGTAGCATGCCAGGGTAAAGGGTGAACCCGCAAAGCCAATCACGGCCTGCTTGCCCGCCAATTCGCGGCGTACCATGCTGGTCGCGGCCATTACGTAGGGTGTGATCTCGGCAGCTGTTGGCGTACGTAGCGCCTCCACATCTTTCGGGGTGCGAATGGGGCTGCGGATAATCGGCCCGACCTCCGGCTGAATTTCAAAGGGCACGCCCATATCTTCCAGTGGAAGCATGATATCGGCGTAGAGGACAGCCGCATCGACGCCAAAAGTATTGACAGGCATCAACGTGACCATCGTGCAGAGTTCAGGCGATTTCGCCATTTCTAAAATACCGTACTTTTTGCGCAGATCACGATACTCAGCGAGGCAGCGCCCGGCCTGACGCATAAACCAGATCGGTGTGGCGTCAGGTTGCCTGAGGTGACAGGCATCAAGAAAACGAGCTAGCCCGGTATGCGCGGGCGTAGTGGTGGTTGAAGTGTGTTGCTGCATGCATTTTCCTTTTCAATTATGTACTTATTTGGGCGTGTCCTTCTATATAATAACGTGCCAACCGGTTCCTAGCAACTAGAATCTATAGGAATCTGTATAAAATCTGGCTGTACCTGGAGATTTTATAATTTTTCATCTTGAGGCAAGGATGTGCCCTTTCGTGGCGACTCGCTTCAGCGCGTCCAATTTATTGCCTGTGTGCCCGTGCATCGCTCTTCCCACGCCATTTCATCGCGGCAAATTCTCCGATTAAGGGCAGAGCTTGTGCTCGAACACCGCTTGCATTGTTCAAAGGGGCCAACGTGGCTACGGTTTCGTCTTTGGGTGGCATGCGTGGAACGGGTGAGAGGAAGGACGGGCGCTAAAGCGGACGCGATAGAATCGAGTCGGTACGAAGATGGCGATGATATATCAGTTATTGGTTACGAAGTCTTGTAGAGTTTGAAATTGGCGAAGCTGGCTTCGGCGGTTGTAATGGGGTCCAGGGTGCCTGTGGCCAGGGCAACCTCTCCGGTGGCATAGGTACTATCCTGAACCTCTCCCACAAATGTGCCGTTAATGTAGAGTTTGAAGTGATCTCCATTGGCGCTGATAAGCAAGGTATTTTTCGCACCTACGGGCGCAATGACCGGGCTAAACGTGGGTTTGATGAGGCTATAGTAGCCGTCGTTTGCTCCTGAATCGTGGCGGCGAAAGAAAAATTGGCGCTGATTGTTAATCTCGAAATCATAGAATTGTTCGCCTTTGAGACGCACTAGCGTGCCAATGTTATAGCCCGAATGCAACGTGGCGTCTACCTGAACGACGACGTTATCCAGAGGGAGAGCCAGCGGACAGGGTTGCAAGAAATTTGCCTGGGTGACAGCGACCTGGTAGCTGCCAGCGCTGAACCTGCAACTCGTCGGATCTTCGGCCCAGAGGTTATTGGTATTGTGGGCAAGGTCATCGCTAAAAATGACAGGGCCGAGAGCCACTGGACGAGTTGCGCCTGCTGTTGTGGTTGCCTGAACCTGGCGTGTTGCTGCTGCATGTGTCTGTCCCAACTGGGCTATGCTGGTTGATTGTCCATTAGGGACTGTGCCTGCGGCTGCCGTATGCATGAGATAAATAGCATAAATAATGCTGAGTGGTAGCACAATAGTAATCAGCACGCCTGTAATGATAATGCGAGTAGCCTTCGTGCTCCTCTCTCTCATACGTCGTCGCAAAATTCTACGCTGTGGTACTGGATATGGTGTTACTGGCATGTTTGCTGCGTGATTGGCGTCTAGATAGTGCTCTGGCTCTACAGCGAACGGCGTCACGGGTGGTGGCGTGTCATAGCTCTCCTCCACCGATGTGATTGTGGGGTCAGCAGGCAGGATGATTGGCTGTGGCTGCCCTGACGCGACCCTTGCGTATGCCTCGTCCTGGGTATAGGCGAGCGGCGAGAGCATCGGCTCAGGCGTATCATAAAATGCAACATTGTCTGATGCAGGCGCAGAATAAGCTTCTTCTGCCGACGATATAGCCAGAACTTCTCGATATGTATCAGCCAGTTCCTGAGCCGTTTGAAAGCGTCTTTTGGGACTTTTATCCAATGAATGCAGAATGACAGCATCGATCTCGGCAGGGATGGTCGGGTTGAAGTGGGAAGGCGGCGGCGGCTCGTCGCGAATTTGCTTCCAGTAGACTGCCATAGGTGTTTCTGCGGTAAATGGTACCTGACCTGTAACCATCTCGTAGAGCAAGATGCCCAGGGCGTAGATATCGCTGCTGATGGTGGCAGGGCCATCGGCAAGGTCGGGGGCCATGTATTCAGGCGTGCCCATCAAGATGCCCATTTGAGTGATGGTATCGCCTCCTTCCATCGCTTTTGCCAGACCAAAATCCGCCAGGTAAGCGTGATGATCGTCGCGCAAAAGGATGTTGGCGGGCTTGATATCGCGGTGAATCACACCGTTATCATGGGCGAACTGCAATGCGCCCGCGATTTGATCGAGCATCTCCCCAGCTTCCTCTAAAGAGAGCGGGCCATCAAGCAAACGCTCATGGAGCGTTGTATAGGGAATATAAGGCATGACCAGATAGTGCCAGGGTTCTTGAATGCCATAGTCGTAGGCTGGAAGAATGTGGTCATGATTGAGATTGCCGACCGCTTCAGCTTCACGACGAAAGCGTTCGAGGTAGTCCGTATGGTTGCTCATGACTACCTTGATGGCAACATCACGGTTCATCAGCTCATCGTGAGCCAGATAAACCTCGCTCATTCCACCGCTTCCCAACGATTCGATGAGATAATAACGGCCTAATGTCATTCCTGCTAAACCTGACATAACATCCCTGTTTCCGCTGATACCGCTTTACCAGCAGTATGCCCCTATCTAGATACTGCTCGATTTGTGTAGGATCATAAATGGTATACGGTTCTCTGCCAGAAATAGTGTCAGGATATGGAACCATAGGCGTTCCTCCGTCCAGGCAATGAATAGGACGCGCTGTAGCTCCCCGATTCATCGTGGGTGGTCGGTACGAAGGGGAGATGTCAGGTTCTTTGTGCTCTCTTCCTGCTGCCGAAGGCAACACGGGAGGGACAACTGCAAAGCCCTGTTATTCCAAAAAGAGAATGTGCGCAAATTTGCGTATATATTATATACTCGTAAGTGCTGATTGGCGACTTCCACTGCTGCCAGCCACATAATCATAATGTTTTCGTGCCGCTACCCCTTGATACAGCCGAAAGCTTTTTTCATGCAAACGACAGTAACAAGACACCACAATGCCCGCTCCATCACCTTGCTGGGATTTGTTTCGATGGTGCTCCTGTGGGGATCATTTCCGGTGGTGGCGAAAATTGGGGCCGAGCATGCGCCGCCGCTGCTACTTTCCAGCGCGCGTTTTCTGCTCGCCTTCTGTCTGATGGTGCTGATCGTGGTTGGGCAGCGCAAAAAACTCTGGATCACGCGCCGCCAGCACTGGCAAATCTTTCTCGTTTCGCTTTTTATGGTCGGCATTCCAGCCAGCCTCTTTTTCGCCTCGCTTACCTATGCGCCTGTTAGCGTATTGACGCTGATGTGGGCCACAACTCCTATTTTTACCGCGCTTTTCAACGTGAGGGGCGCGGGGGAAGTGCGAGGCTGGCGTTTGCTGGCGAGCCTGCTGATTGGAGCAATCGGCATTGCGATTGTGTTAATGGGGCGTGTACCCTTCTGGCCCGGCAATACCGATAATACGTTTGCCTTTGTCGGCAACGGGATGACCCTGGTAAGCGAACTGGCGGTGCTGGCTTCCGCCGTGGTCTACGGCTTTGGCATGCGGCTGGCAAAATATAGCAGTCCCGATGTACCTGTAGTCATTATGACAACCTGGCAGGTATTCTACAGTGGGGTTTTTATTGCTCTCGTAGGACTGATTTTTGAATGGCGCTCTCCTATTCAGCCCGGCTGGATCGGCTTAGCTGTGTTACTCTATCTGGCAATATTTTGTAGTTGCCTGACCTTCTTTCTGATGTTCTGGCTGATCCGCCGCATTGGAGCCATTCGCACCGCCTACGCCGATTTTATTATCCCCGGCGTGACGCTGGCGCTCTCCTATTTTTTTCTTGACGAGAGCGTTACTTTAGCAAAGGTGGGCGGCTTTGTGCTGGTGATGCTGGGATGCGTGCTGGTTGAGATCTAGCATACGACAAAGGGAACGATACCCGCAGCATCGTTCCCTTGATCTCCTGCAAGTTATCTATGAGCATGCTTATGGCGGGCAAGCACCTGCTCGATGGTGCCAGTGAAATGGAATGCCTGCTCCGGCAGATCATCATATCGCCCTTCCAGCAGCTCCTTAAAATCTTTGATGGTGTCCGCGATTTTCACATACTCAGCCGGAATCTCGGTATATGGCTCTGCGATAAAGAAGGGCTGAGTGAAAAATTGCTGGATGTTAGCAGCTCGCTTGACTGCCTGTTGATCTTCAGACGAGAGCGGCGACTGTCCTTGCAGTTTCTGGGCGCGTTGCAGCAGCGTTCTGACGTGGTGTGCCACCTGAGCATGTTCGCTAGAGACCGCACTGCTCTCTAGTAAACGCGAGCTTGAGAGCAAGCGATCAATCGCGGGCCATAGATTCTGCCTGGCAAGATCGCGGCTAAAGACAATCTGCCCATCCAGTTGATTGTGTACCCCGCTTTGATCGTTTTGCGTGTCCTCTTCATTAGATCGGAGCAAAAGCGTGGTAATCTGCTGCTCCTGCGCGACGCGTTTTAGTTCGTCCAGCGTCATCAGATTGCTATGAGAAGACACATTATAGTCAGCAACCATCAGCACCTCGTGCCCTCTGGCGCGAATCTCGCTCGCGATAGTGAGTCCGGCCCGCACCAGGCGCAAACACGTTTCCTGCGAACTGCTGAGTGGCTCAAAGACCATCGCAAGCCTGTTTTGCATGCCAAGCTCTTTGATCGGGTCCATCAGTTCGCTCAGCTCATAGCTATTCTCGTCCATGCCCAGGCACACGATGTAGCCGTGATGGTGCGTGATGACGATGTGCATCAGCTCTTCTACTAGCACCAGCTCGCCTACTCCTGTCGCGCCAAACAGACCAATCACGCCGCCACGACGAATGGGGGTTAGCAGATCAACTACCTTAATGCCTGTTTCAAGCATCTGGGGTGCTTGCTGCTGCTCTGACATCAAG
>DASTZT010000217.1:0-4887 GCA_035764225.1 Ktedonobacteraceae bacterium | reverse complement strand
ATCGTAGATGCCTGCCAGGTAAGGTCTATACTCCATTGTATCGAAGAACTGGGCCACCAGCTCGCGCCAGGGCGTGATGCGTCCCCAATTGAGATCGCTGAAGGCACAGGCAGGAGAGGCATCGACCAGCGACGAGAGCGTGATACAGCTTTTCTCAGGAGCAAGGAAGCAGCTAGAATCGACGATAACACGGCTGCTCATACTGACAAGATGATTGAAGAGAACGCTGTCGCCTGGCAGGTCGTCAACCCACCAGAGGTAGACGGGCAGATCGGGTTTGAGCAGCGGTTGAATGATATGAGCCGCAGAGTAAGTGGCCGCGCCTGTCGTAATGACCGTGATTTGTTCAAAATGATGGCGCATCATATCTGAAGCAATAGGAGAAGAGCGTAAAGTAACCCAGGTGGAGGCGGTTGATGGCGCAGTAGTGCTGGTGTCGAGAATCAGCAGGATCACTCGTCCGATGTGGGTATTGGACAGCTCTGGCATGTGCATGATTGCTCGCTGCGCCGATTCAACGCTAAGCGCACAGATGACGAAATTAAGTACACTGGTACGTACATGAACATTCAAACTGGTACGCATATTATCGGCAGCCAGGTGCCAGAGGCGAGTAAGCTCGCCTTCGACCTGCTCCGGGCGTACACTTTTTCCGGCCCAGGGTAAATGCAACCCTGGGGGATTAACATTATCCGTTGCCATTTCCCGAACCCCCATCATCTCAAACGACGCTGTTTGCATTAACGACATCGCGCTACATGGTTAGTCGCTATGAATGACCCCTACCTCTATGCTGATACAGCCGTATTTAAGGACGACGCCATCTGCGCCCATCGCGCCAGATAAACTCGTCAGCCGCCTGCGGTCCCCAGGTGCCTGATTCGTAGACCTGGATGGTCTCGCGCGGCTCATTTTTCCACACATCGAGAATGCCCTGGATAAATGTCCACGCGGCCTCCACCTCGTCGCGTCGTGTAAAGAGTGTAGAGTCTCCCAGCATCGCATCCAGTAAGAGGCGTTCATATGCCTCCGGTTGTTGGCGCACAAAAGACGAGCCATAAAAGAAATCCATGTTCACGGAGCGGATCTGCATATCGGTGCCAGGCACCTTCGCTCCGAATTTGAGCGAAATGCCCTCATCGGGCTGAATACGCAACGTGAGCACATTAGGCTCGACCTGTCCCTGCGCTTCACTACGCTTAAAGAGCATCAGAGGCGCAAGTTTGAACTGGATCGCAATTTCAGTGACGCGTTTGGGCAGGTGTTTGCCGGTGCGCAGGTAAAATGGCACGCCAGCCCAGCGCCAATTATCGATAAAAAGTTTCAGGGAGACATAGGTCTCTGTTGTTGAGATGGGCGAAACGCCCGGTTCCTCGACATATCCTCTGGCTTGCTCGCCGTTGACCCAGCCAGGGCCATACTGAGCGCGAATGGTACTGGTAATCACATCGCGGCCAATCAGCGGCTGAAGCGCGTGCAGCACCTTGACTTTCTCATCGCGTACCGGATTGGCGTCGAAGGCGATGGGAGGCTCCATCGCTACCAGCGTGAGCAGTTGCAGCATGTGGTTCTGCACCATGTCGCGGATAGCCCCGGCCTCTTCATAATAGGTGCTGCGGCCCTCAATGCCGATATTCTCGGCCACCGTGATCTGCACATGATCGACGTAGCGCCTGTTCCAGACCGGCTCAAAAATCCCATTTGCCAGGCGAAATACCAGAATATTCTGTACCGTCTCTTTACCGAGATAGTGATCGATACGGTAGATCTGTTCCTCTCGAAAGACCTTCCCCACCTGACGATTGAGTTCTTTGGCCGAGGCTAGATCATGTCCAAAGGGCTTTTCGATGATGATCCGCGTCCAGCCCTTGCGATTTCTATTCAGACCAGCCGCCCCAAGATTTTGAATAATATCAGGGTACTGGCTGGGTGGCGTTGAGAGGTAAAAAATCCGATTGCCGCTCGTGCCGCGCTCTAGATCGATAGTGTTGAGCAGGGTACCAAGTCGTTCATAGCCCCCTGGCTCGTGAAAGTTGGATTGCAAGTAATGGATGCCGGACGCGAAGCTGTCCCACACCTGCGGATTGACCGGCTTTTGGCGCGAATATTCGTTGATGGAGTTGAGCGCCTGCTGGCGGAATTCGTCGTCGGTAAAAGGACGACGGGCAAAACCGACGACGGAAAAGCCAGCGGGCAACGGATGCTCCAGCGCCAGATTATAGAGCGCGGGGAGCAGCTTCCTGTGCGTCAGGTCTCCGGTGGCTCCGAAGATGACCATGACGCACGGCTCTAGACTCTGTTTGATGCGTAACCCCTCACGAAAGGGATTTGGTGCCTCGACTGTGTTGCGCTGAGGCATGCGAAATCTCCTACTATGACTGTGTGATTATGCTTTGTGATCGTTGGTTTTAACGGCATGTCCCCCGAACTCGTTGCGTAAGGCGGCGATGACCTTCGCGCTGAAGGACTCGTCCTGGCGTGAACGGAAGCGTTCGAGCAGGGAGAGCGTGATGATGGGGGCTGGCACGTTGGTATCGATAGCCTGCTGTACGGTCCAGCGCCCTTCGCCGGAGTCGTCAACGTAGCCGCGAATACCTTCAAGCTTACCATCTCTCTGGAATGCCAGCTCTGCGAGTTCCAGCAACCAGGAGCGTACAACGCTGCCCTGATCCCATAAGTGGGCAATGGCGCGCAGATCAAGGTTGTACTGGCTGGCGTTCAGAATCTCGAAACCTTCCCCATATGCCTGTAGCATACCATATTCGATGCCATTATGCACCATTTTAACGAAATGGCCTGCACCAGCCGGACCACAAAGCAAATAGCCATCGGGGGGAGCCAACGTTTTCAGCAGCGGTTCAACATGGTCGAAGGTTGATTTTTCTCCCCCTACCATCAAGCAGTAGCCCACCTGCAAGCCCCAGATGCCGCCGCTGGTGCCAGCATCCATAAACTGCAGCCCTTTGGCCGTGAGTTCCTGGCCATGTCTGATGGAATCTTTATAGTTCGAGTTGCCACCATCAATCACGATATCGCCTTTGCTCAGCAGCGGCGCAATCTCATTAATCATATCGTCGGTGGCCTGCCCTGAGGGAACCATCGTCCAGAGGATGCGTGGGGTTTTGAGCTTCTCCACCAGCTCTTGCAGGCTATAGGCCCCTTCGGCTCCCTCGGTGACAATTTCCTGGGTCTTGGCCGCCGTGCGGTTCCATGCTACAACGCGATGGCCGCCCTTGAGAAGGCGGCGCACCATATTTGCGCCCATACGCCCCAAACCAATAAACCCGATCTCCATGTGTTTCTCCTTAATTATATTGATTGTTCGACAATTTGCAGGCCCTGAGCAAGAGCCTCGGTGATGTGGATGCGGATATTGCGCCGTTGGTGGCTATCAAGCGAGAATAAGTCACCAAGCGCCTGAGCCGCTTTCAAAACGCCAAAGGTATAAGGCTCGCCAGGGATCGCAGCATCTTGTCGGATATCGTCTGTGATCTGAATAAAGACGCCATTGTTCGCGCCGCCTTTGTGCAATTGCCCGGTAGAGTGCAGGAAGCGGGGACCGTATCCAAGCGTCGTCGCCACTTTGTAGGTATTGCGTAAGTGGATACGTAACGCCTGCAAAGCATCCTCAGCACGCTTAGTCGATTGGACATAAGCCATCAAAGCGATATAATCGCCAGGGCGGACCTGACTCAGGAAGGTGTGCAGGTAGCCAGCAAGATCCTGAGAGCCGTTCTCCTTGCCATAGACCTGCACCTGTGGTTTTCCTATAGCCAATTTACCCTGGACAGCCGCTTGTTCTGTCGCTTTTTGGTCGCGGATATCTACCTTGCCATAGGTGACGATGGGCTGAGGCTCTGGCAAGCTGTGCTCCTGCTGGTATTGCGTCAGCAGCCGTTTGGTGTTATCTTTGCTTTCTTGCACGTTGGGTTCGTCGAACGGATTGATATCGAGGAACAGGCCAGCTACGGCTGTTGCCAGCTCCCATCGGAAGAACTCTGCCCCTAGATCGTAGCGATCTTTGAGATCGATCTGCACGACGGGATTGCCTGCTGTTTGCAACGCTTTGATGCGCTGATCCAGCTCGGTGTTGTCGTCGTTCTGGAGGCGCAGGTAGACGAAGAGGCGATCATTGCTATAGACTTCCGGGCTACCCAGCTCCTCACCCTCAACGGGGAGCAGGCCGCGCCCCTCTTTACCGGTGCTTTCGGCGATCAGTTGCTCTACCCAGTAACCGAAGCTGCTGATTTGAGGTGAGATGGCGAATGTGATCTTGTCTCGCCCCTTTTTGCTGAGCGTGCCCATCACTGTGCCTAGCCAGAGTCCGGGGTTGTGTTGCGCGTTATGTTCCGCGCTGCAATCCGCCATCATGTGCTGAGCGCGGTCGAGCAGTTGTTGCAGATCAACGCCGATCAGACCGCCGGGGACCAGGCCGAAGAAAGAAAGCGCCGAGTAGCGACCACCGATATCGGGCGGATTTGAGAAGATATGACGGAAATGGTTATCTCGCGCCAATTTCTCTAATGAGGTGCCTGGATCGGTAATAGCAATAAAATGTTCGCCTGCTTTTTCGCTTTGCAGCTTGCTCTCTTTGTCGAAAAAGTATTTGAAATGCGACAGCGTTTCGATGGTGCTTCCCGATTTGGAGGCAACGATGAAGAGCGTAGTATTGAGGTCAATCTGTTGCTCGACCGCGTGAATGGTGTCCGGGTCGGTAGTGTCCAGTACAAACAAGCTCAAGTAGCCGGGAGCGACGCCAAAGGTGAGGCGCAACACTTCCGGGCAGAGGCTGCTGCCACCCATTCCGAGCAGGACCGCGCTTTTATAGCCCGCCTGCCGTACTTGATTGACCAGTTCGGTAATCTCTCCGCGTTGCGCCTGCATAGT
>DASTZT010000216.1:0-5463 GCA_035764225.1 Ktedonobacteraceae bacterium | reverse complement strand
CGTAATCAGCTGGTGCAACGTCGCGCCTAAGCTGTAAATATCAGCTCTAGCGGTCGTTTGCGACTTCCCATATTGTTCGGGGGCGGCATACCCCGTAGAGCCGAGCGCGGTCGTATCCCTGCTCTGTCCGGGTTTGAAATGGCGTGCAATGCCAAAATCGATCAAGTAGACATGTCCTGCTGGCGTCAGCATGACATTAGCAGGCTTGAGATCGCGAAAAATGATCGGCGGCGTACGAGTATGCAGGTAATCAAGGACCGAGCACAGCTGGATGCCAATGTCGAGAACGCGCTCGATTGGGAGTTTTCTGGTTCTCAGGCGCACAAGATGCTCCTCCAGCGTCTCCCCCTCAATAAAATCCATCACGAGATATGAGCGCCCGTTATCCGTAAACTGCTCGTAGATACGGGGCAGATTTGGATGAACCAGATTGGCTAGCATGATCGCCTCTTGCTTAAAAGACGATGTCGCCTCCGTTAGCTCCTGAGGGGTCAGATTGTACTGGCTCATCTCCTTAACAGCAACCAGCCGATTGCCAAAATAGGTATCCGCAGCTTTGTAGACGGCCCCAAAGCCACCACGACCCGCCCGCGCCAGAATCGCATAGCGACGCTTGAGCATATGCTGCTGATTGAGCAAACCCGTCATCGTGGAACTGATGGGGTTATTTGTCAGAGCACGAAGGGATTGACCGCATGCTTTACAATATACGGCCTCTGCCCGGTTTGCGACCCCACATATATCACAAAATAACGGAGACGATGCCATACAACCTTTTTCCAAACATTTGTCCTAAGGAGTCTGACCTGTACAGTAATACAATGGGACCGGATTGTCAAGAGAGCAAGCAGAGCATGATTACTTTTTATCTGGAAAATGGTTTATGGTATACTGCTCTCTGACTCCCTCGGATGTGAGAGGTGTACTTCCTCTCCAGGGAGACGAGGCTCGTAGTCCAGGCTCAACCCGCTTGCGAGTACTGGCAAACGTGTACAGCTATACCACATAGTGCTATAATGCTTTTGTGTCCGTGCAGAGCAATCTAGCAAAGTTGCTCAGACTGACAGTGCTGTTTTTGAGATGAGGGGGATGACGCTTCATGGCAAAAAAGATACTCATAATGGATGATGACCCTACTATCGCTGATTTACTGACCGAGGCATTGGCGGATGAAGGCTATGAGACGTACATGACGACGCAAAGCCTGCGCTTCTACGACGCCGTACGCGAGCACCAGCCCGACCTCGTTCTGCTCGATCTCATGATGCCTTATCTTGACGGGCGCGATGAGCTAAAACTGATGGCAATGGGGGTCGATCATCAGATACCGGTCATTGTGGTGACAGCTTTCCTCGGCGCGGCCAATGAAGAAAAAGAGTTCCGCGAGGCAGGCGTTGTTCACATTGTCTATAAACCCTTTGACCTCGACAAACTGGTCGAGCTGGTCAAAAAGACCATTGGGGAGCCTGAGGGAAGGAACCCATGAGTGATGCCGCTCCATCTGTACGGGTCGCGCTAGACGCTATGGGGGGCGACAACGCTCCCGCCGAGATTGTGCTGGGAGCCGTACAGGCCGCCCGCGAATACGGCATGGGGGTCTATCTCGTTGGACGGGAAGAGGCTATCCGCGCCGAGTTGGCAAAGCATGACACCAGTGGCCTGGACCTACCAATCGTCCACACCGATGAAGTCATCGAGATGGATGAGCATCCAGCCAATGCCGTGCGCCGTAAAAAGAATGCATCCATGACGCTGGCTCTACAACTTGTACGCGATGGCTCCGCCTTAGGAGCCGTCTCCGCTGGCAACAGTGGCGCGATGATGGCGGCATCACTTTTTACCCTCAAACGCATCCCCGGCGTTGAGCGTCCCGCCCTCGGTGGTGTCTTTCCCACCAGAGATAGCGCATGTCTGGTGATCGATATCGGCGCGAACACGGATTGCAAGCCAGAATATTTACAGCAATTCGCGCTCATGGGCTCTATTTACATGGAACGCATCTTCCATGTCGCATCGCCACGCATCGGCCTGCTTGCTAATGGTGAGGAGGAAAGCAAAGGAGACCAGCTGGTGATCGAAACGCATCAGTTATTAAAAGCCAACGCAGCAACGCTCGGCCTCAACTTCATCGGCAACATCGAGGGACGCGATATCCCCACAGGCGGAGCTGATGTGGTCGTCTGCGATGGCTTCGTGGGCAATGTGGTGCTCAAACTGAGCGAGGGATTAGCCGAAACACTGCTGGGACTGGTCCGGGCGCAAATGACGAGTTCGCTGCCCAGTAAGCTAGCTGCTGCGGTGCTACGACCCGGTTTGCGCAAGGTTTTCCGGCGGCTTGATTATGCCGAATATGGCGGCGTGCCGCTGCTGGGCGTCAATGGCGCGGCTATCGTCTCACACGGTCGCTCCAATGCCAAAGCCATCAAAAACGCGTTACGGGTCGCTCGCCAAACAGCCGAAACGGGCGTCGCGAGCGCCATAGCAGAAGGTCTGGCGAGGCTGGGCACGCCAGGAGAAGAGAATAAGCAACAGGCTGGCGTTTAACAGGCCATCGCTTCACCACCAAATTTTTCATCACTGCGCCATCATAGTATGAGCTATGATGGCGCTTCTATCTTCCTTCCTCATACCACATTTGTGCCCTCTCAGTTTGCGCTCAGACAGGTCACAGCTAGCCCTCACCTTTACGTGCTATTAGATAACAGGGAGAGAGACCCTGACGCCTCCACTAAAAAATAGCAGGGCGATCAGTGGTATCTCGCCATGAAGCAGTAAGAGATGTCGATGAATGATGAGCAACGAAAGAGCAAGTTTATGCACATAGATGCCGCTAAAAAAAAGGAAACAGATAGCAATACAACCACGCTGACACACTGGACGAAACGGCTGGTTATTTCTTTGACAATTCTTGCCTGGTGCGTGCTCGTAGGCATGCTCTTCTGGTTGCTTGGCCGCGTGGCACAGGCAATTTTTTTACTGGTGATTGGGGCACTCCTGGCCTATACGATCTATCCTCTCGTGAAGCTACTACAGCGCGTGATGCCGCGTCCTCTGGCGATCATTGTTGTCTATCTTCTGGGATTAGGACTGGCCAGCCTCCTGTTGTATTACGTGATTATCGCGTTTGTCGAGCAAGTCAATTCGCTCATCCACTATATCCAGGCGCTACTCAATGGTGATAAAGCCAACCCGCTGCAACCATTTCTCGATGCGCTGCAACAGTTTGGCGTCACGAAAGCGCAACTGAGAAACTTCGGACAGCAGATTATCAATCAGTTAGAGGGCTTGCTAGACGACATCGTTCTGGTCATCAGAAATGTGTTCAATATTGTTTTCAACACGCTCCTGACCGCAATGTTGAGCATCTATTTCCTCCTGAGCGGACCTCGTGTGGTCAAGTGGCTCAGACAAAAAACTCCTCTGAATCAACGCAAACGCGTTCATTTTCTGCTTGATACCTTTGCAAAGATCGCTGGCGGATACATACGCGGCACCCTTCTGCTTGCCACCATCATCAGCACCTTGACTGGCGTCGGCATTGCGCTGATTGGTGTGCCATACGCTTTTCTGTTGGCCGTCCTCGCGTTCATTCTAGAGTTTATTCCGGTGATCGGCATCTACATCACGGGCACCGCAGTCGTGCTGCTGGCTTTAACACAGGGATGGGTCACTGGATTTCTCGCTTTGGGCATTGTGCTCGTGCTCCAGTTGCTGGAAAATAATGTCCTGGCACCACGCATTGTCGGGCAAGCGGTTGGCATCAGCCCTATTATCAACATCTTTGCGTTAGTTGCTGGCACCAATCTTTTTGGCATTGCAGGAGCGTTCCTGGCTACCCCTGTTGCTGGACTATCTCACGCGTTCATTCAAGCCCTCTGGTCAAATTGGAAGACGCAGCACCCTGAGCAATTTCCTGAAGAGGAAAAATAAATCCATTTGCGGTCCTCTCAGTTTGCCTTCAGATAGGTCACAGCTACCCCTCATTTTTGCGTGCTATAGATTGTGTAGATAATCATGCAGAGAAGGAGAGCAACAATGCAGCATGTGCGCGATCTTTTACGACAACTGGCAGCCTTTGAGCCGGATGATGCCCTGATTCTGAGCATATACCTGGATATGCGTCCCCACACAACCGGCGAGAACCCGGCGATCCGCACGGCCCGGATCGTGCTCAAGGACCGCTTCCGGCAAATTGAGAAAACCCTGCTCCCTCGTGGAGCGGCGCTAGATAATTTCCGCATCGATGCCAATCGGGTGCAACGCTACCTTGATGAGCACGCAGCTCCCTGGCTTCAGGGCGTCGCCATTTTTGCCTGCAACAGCCACCAGTTATTCGAGGTGATCGAAACTGGCGTGCCCTTCGAGGATCAGGTGGTGCTGGAGCCGGTACCAGATTTGTTTCAGTTAGCTCGCCTGATAGATGAGCAAGAGACAGCCGTTGTGGCCCTGGTCGATACCAATACCACGCGCCTCTTTGTGACGCGTAGCGGCTTTTTGGAGGAGGTGGCCGGACCCGATGACGATTCGTTTGGCTATCGCATGCGCAACACCGGCATGCTTAACCACAAACACTATCAGCGTCATGTGCAAAATCAACGCGAGGCCTTCGCCAGAGAGGCCGCCACTGCGCTAGAAAATCTCGTCAAGCAGGAGGATGCCAAACGAGTAATCCTGGCTGGCGATGCTGTGGCGATTCCCCTTTTGCATCAAGCGCTATCTCCTCAGCTTGAACCGCTCATTTATGAGGAGGTTCTACGCCTGGATATTCGAACGCCGCGCCATCAAGTGCTGCGTGAGATAGAGCCTATCCTGGAGGCGGAAGAGCAAGAAAGCTCACATTCACGAGCAGATCAGCTTGTTGAAGCGATCCGCGCGCAGGGGCTTGGCGTGATTGGGCTGCAAGAAACGCGTGATGCCCTTGAGCAAGGAGCAGGGGATGTGCTGATACTGGCTGAGGAGACACCGCTGGATGAGCAAGAACGCAACAATCTCGTGCGTCTGGCAACTCTCAGTAGCGCCGAAGTAGATCTGGTTAAAGGACATGAGATCCTTCAGCAAATGGGGGGCGTTGGCGCATTGTTGCGCTATCGCACCAGATGGGTCTAAGCGAGAAACAGGGCAGGCGAAAGATCTATTATCAACTCATTTTCAGGCATACTGAGCTTCCTGGCACCATGATGGTATCGTCAGGAAGCTCTCCATCAACAAAAACCTTTGGCGTGTTGATAGGTCAACAACTTGAGCGTGACTTCCTATTCAGGATTTTTTCTTGCGCTTGGCTGCGCCTCCCATCCTGCCTATGCGGCTGTAAAATTCTGAATCCTGACGCGATTTGGTGGTATTGCCGCCCTTCTTGCCCATTTCCGAGAAGTGGCCGGGGCCATATTTGCTAACATTGGCTCGTCCCCCCTTCTGAGCAATCTCGCGGTAATACTCGCTGCCGCGTTTTTCTTTGAGCGCGGT
>DASTZT010000215.1:0-4793 GCA_035764225.1 Ktedonobacteraceae bacterium | reverse complement strand
TCATTATTGGTGGAGAGAACCAGTGGGATGAGATGAAAGATGTGAGTCTGGTTGTGGCTCGTTATGGGGAGGAAGGGAAGGTGGGGGGATTGCTTGGGGTCGTTGGTCCAACGCGTATGCAGTATGGTCGGGCCATTGCAGTCGTGCGTTATATGGCAAAAATGATGGATGAACTACTGGCCGACTATGGTTATGAATAAGGCAACATACCTGGAAGACCAAATAGCATAAAAGTAATTATTAGTAGGAGGCAACAGTGCCAAAGGTTATTGGAATCGATTTAGGAACCACGAACTCATGCGTCGCGGTGATGGAAGGCGGCGAGCCGGTCGTTATCCCCAATGCGGAAGGATCGCGTACAACACCATCGATTGTGGCCATCAACAAGAACGGTGAGCGTCTCGTCGGTGAAGTGGCAAAGCGTCAGGCTATCACAAATCCTGAGAATACCGTCTATTCGATCAAACGCTTCATGGGTCGTAAATTCGATGACTCGGAAGTAGATCGCGACAAACGGCTTGTACCCTATAAGGTTGTGCGTGCCAGCAATGGCGATGCCTGGGTAGAGGTGCAGGGCAAGACCTATAGCCCGCCGGAAATCTCAGCCATGATCCTGCAAAAGCTGAAATCCGATGCGGAAGCGTACCTGGGAGAGCGCGTCACCCAGGCGGTCATTACCGTTCCTGCTTACTTTAACGACGCTCAGCGTCAGGCCACAAAGGACGCCGGGCGGATCGCCGGTCTGGAAGTGCTGCGTATCATCAACGAGCCGACGGCTGCCTCGCTGGCCTATGGCCTCGACAAGAAGAAAGATGAGCGGATCGCAGTTTACGATCTGGGTGGTGGCACCTTCGACATTTCGATCCTTGAACTGGGTGATGGCGTCTTTGAGGTCAAAAGCACCAACGGCGACACACACCTGGGCGGTGACGACTTCGACCAGCGCATTATCAACTGGTTGGCCGACGAATTCCGCAAGGAGCAGGGCATCGACTTGAGGCAGGATCGTATGGCTTTGCAGCGTTTAAAAGAGGCAGCGGAAAAGGCCAAAAAAGAGCTGTCCAGCTCAATGCAAACGGAGATCAATCTGCCCTTTATCACCGCCGATGCCAGCGGCCCCAAGCATCTTACCATGACGCTCTCCCGCTCGAAGCTGGAGCAACTGGTTGAGGATCTGATTGAGAAATCGCGTGGTCCAGTGATGAAGGCGCTCTCAGACTCTGGCGTGCGCCCTGGCGATATTAACGAAGTTGTGCTGGTCGGCGGTCAGACGCGTATGCCCTCCGTTCAGACGATGGTGCGGCGCATTTTTGACCGTGAACCGAATCGTGGCGTGAACCCTGATGAAGTGGTAGCTGTTGGTGCCGCTATCCAGGCCGGCGTTCTGACTGGCGATGTCAAGGACGTGCTGCTGCTGGACGTGACTCCGCTCTCTCTCGGCATCGAAACGCTTGGTGGCGTCTCCACCCGCCTGATTGAGCGCAACACCACCATTCCTACGCAGAAGAGCCAGATCTTCTCCACTGCCAGCGATAACCAGCCGAGTGTCGAGATCAACATTCTGCAGGGCGAGCGCGAGTTTGCCAAAGATAATCGTTCGCTTGGCAGCTTTATCCTGGACGGCATTCCGCCCGCTCCACGAGGCGTGCCCCAGGTCGAGGTAACCTTCGATATTGATGCCAATGGTATAGTAAATGTGTCAGCGCGTGACAAAGGCACTGGTCGAGAGCAGAAGATTACCATTGTGGCCTCCAGTGGTCTCTCGAAAGATCAGATTGACCGTATGGTGCGTGATGCCGAGTCTCATGCTGCTGATGATCGTCGCCGTAAGGAAGAGGTCGAGGAGCGCAACCTTGCCGATAGCGCGGCTTATCGCTCTGAAAAAAGCCTGACCGAACTGGGAGATAAAATAGCTGCTGACCAGAAGAGCGAGCTTGAGTCCAAGATCGCCGATGTACGCGCAGCTCTTTCGACCGACGATATTGGTCGTATCAAGGCGGCGCGTGAGGCTCTGGAGCAAGCATTCTATAAGATCAGCGAGTCGATCTATCGTCAGGGCGCAGGTCCAGGCATGGATGGTGATGGTAGCGGAGCGCAGTCTGATGAGCCAAGAGGCCCACACGATGACACCATCGAAGGCGAATATAAGGAAATGTAGCGAGATCAAGAGGCATCCCTTGAGGGTGCCTCTTTAGCCTGATATACTATAGTGGCTGTTACTATTTTGCATTGTGTTATAATCTGGTACAATGTTACCAATTATAGCATAGGTAATCGTTAAGTGTTAAATCCAGTTGCGCGGATAAGATCGCGCCCTGTTTCTTATGATAAAGGACCAGTAGATGGCGGCAAATAAACGAGATTATTACGAGGTATTGGGGATAGCTCGCACCGCAACAGATGACGAGGTGAAAAAATCTTTTCGTCGCCTTGCCAAGCAGTATCACCCGGATACAAACAAAGAGCAGGGAGCGGAAGCCCGCTTTATTGAAATCAATGAAGCCTACGAGGTGTTGAGCGACCCGCAGAAGCGTACCGCCTATGATCGCTATGGACATGCCGGACTTGGCAACGGGATGGGTGCGGGCTTTGGCGATTTTGGTGGGTTTAGCAGTATCAACGACCTGTTTGAAACCTTCTTCGCTGGCGCTACCGGGACGCAGCGTCGTTCGGGTCCGCAACGTGGTGCGGATCTGCGCTACGACCTGACCATCACCTTTGAGGAAGCTGTTTTTGGCTGTCAGAAAGAAATCGAACTTCCGCGCTGGGAAACCTGTCAGAGCTGTCGTGGGAGCGGTGCGCAGCCTGGCACATCAACAACGCGCTGTTCCGCCTGCCAGGGATCTGGCGAGATTCGCCGTGTGCAGCAATCGATCTTTGGCCAGTTTGTCAATGTGACGATGTGTGAACGCTGCCGAGGCGAGGGACGCGTTATCACCACCCCCTGTGAGAAGTGTCGCGGTCAGGGTCGTGTGCGCAACAATCGGCGCGTCGTGGTTAATATCCCTGCTGGTGTTGATGATGGCATTAACGTTCGCGTCACCGGAGAGGGCGAGGTCAGTGCGCGGGGTGGCACGCCGGGCAATCTTTATGTCATTCTCACCGTCAAGCCTCATCCATTCTTCAAGCGTCAGGGCAACGATATCATTTACGATCTGCCCATCAGCTTCACACAAGCCGCACTTGGCGACGAGGTTGAGGTGCCCACCGTCGATGGCAAGACAACCCTGTTGAAAATTCCTGCCGGAACGCAGAGCAATCGTTCTTTCCGGCTGAAGGGGCTGGGGGTGCCCGTCGTTCATAGTAGCGCACGGGGAGATCAGCACGTCATCGTGAAGGTGGTGACGCCCACTAATCTAACGGCGGAGCAGAAGCACCTGCTGGAAGAGTTTGCTCGTATTGAGAAAGAACAAAACGA
Source organism: Ktedonobacteraceae bacterium (assembly GCA_035764225.1). Taxonomy (GTDB): domain Bacteria; phylum Chloroflexota; class Ktedonobacteria; order Ktedonobacterales; family Ktedonobacteraceae; genus DASRHT01. The sequence continues at coordinate 1,375 of DASTZT010000215.1, read as the reverse complement.
GCAGAACGATAAAAACATTTTCCGCAACCTCTTTGAAAAAACAAAAGACGTTTTCCAATAGCCTGCTAGATTACAAGAGGGCAGGTTCGACGAGTGCAGTAAACTATATATCGTTGAACCTGCCCTTTTTAGTGAGGCAGATTACCATCAGTTAGTCGTCGGTTGCGTTCTCGAAAGTTGCGGTTACTGCCAGATGGTCGCTTGCTTGACTGCCTGGTAATCCTTCGCCTTCGGTAATCACTTCGCACATCACCAACCGTTTAGCCAGATCGGGACTGGCGAAGATGTAATCGATGCGACCGGCAGGAGAAGCAGCTGGACAGGTAAAGCCGTGTGCCTGCGGGTGCAAACGCCGATAACAATCTACGTAGCCCGCGTTGCGCAAAAGCCTGATGCAACCGCGAGGCGCATAAACAGAAGCGGCGCAGTCAAAAAGTGTGCTTAACACCGGATTGCGTGGAATGGCCCGTAGCAGCGGGTTAAGCATACGCAGTCTCGATGGGACGACGAAATCGAGATGAGGATGCCCATCAGCAAGATTGTGCTCCTGGCGACGTTTATCCAGCCGTATCAGGTAGCGTAAGAGCAAATGGGCCTGGAAGGTATCGCCGGGAGCAAGCGAGTTGAAATCTCCCATGACGAGATGTGGTTGCTTGCGCTCTCGTAACGGGGCCATAATGCGCGTGAGCTGCTCTGCCTCGCGTAAGCGAATATGGCCACCAGCTCGCCTCTGGTTGAAGGCGGCTGACAGGTGCGTAACAAATACCGTCAACTGTGCTCCACCAGCTTCCTCAACGCACACCTCCAGCAATGGCTTGTTAAGAATGCCGGGATAAGGGTGGATACGTGTATGGACGATGGGAAGACGTGTCAGGAGGGCTAAGCGGTAATCATGGTAATGGGTCGCCTCGCCCCCCATAACAAGTTGCATGCCCAGCGTTTCAGCAATTTCTTCGATCACTGAGGGCTTCTGCTCAAGGCCTGGATGGGTTGCTTCCACGATGCCTGCGATGTCGGGCTGGGCCGAACGCAGAATTTTTATCAGTTGATTGACGCGCCGTGTCCCACTCGCGCGTGAATTATAACCACCTGTGAGAATATTATAGGAAACGATTCGCGTCATTTGGAATATGTCTTTCTACTGGCTTATTGTTTAGATCGCCAACGCTGTTCTGGTTGCTAGCTTCCTTACATTACAACAGGCCTGAGCGCAGCTAGCTGCGCTCAGGCGATTTGCAATCAACGGCTCCCTACAGCAAGTGAGGGCTATTGGAAGCTCACGCGCTCCAGGAGATACATTGGAAGCTCCTTGATGGCGATCCGCACCTGGGTCATATGGTCGCGTTCACGTACCGTTACTGCCTGATCGTCGAGA
>DASTZT010000214.1:0-25563 GCA_035764225.1 Ktedonobacteraceae bacterium | reverse complement strand
TATTGTAGGCAATATTGTGGTGGGTATCATTGGTGGTTTGATCGGCGGGGTCATTCTGGGTGCGATAGGTGTCGGGGGACAGGGTATCATCTGGACGTTTATAACAGCTCTCCTGGGAGCAATTATTTTGCTCTGGATCGTGCGTGCTGTTACGGGAGGTCGTGGTATCGGCTCCCATTAACGAACCTTGACCTTTGAGCACGATAGAGCCGAAGCGCCTGGATGCTAAAGAGGGTGCTTCGGCTCTACTCTGCGATGATATTGTAGCAGGGAAGCCAGTTGTATCCCGATCATCTGGAGGAAGGCTCTTCCAGCGAGTGCATCGCCAGATCCGAGATCTGATCCCCGTTCGTTTTGCCATCGGACGTGTACATTTGCGCAATAGCTTGAGCCGCAACCATCACGGCCTCGCGTATCTGGGAAGGGCTGATCACGGTAGCCTCGGCCCCCAGCGCCAGCACATAAGAGATGGCAGCTTCACTTGATTCCATTTCAACGCTAATCACCACACCACTTCCAGGCTCTTCGCTCAGCACAGTGTAATTTCCTCCCAATCCATAGCGTGCAGAAGGCGCTATGCGCAGCAGGAGTTCAAAGGGTTGCTGCTGCTCTTCCAGATGTTTGCGAGCCTCACGCCAATAAGCACGCAGATTGAAGCCGGGTTGAGGAATGAATTGCTCGTTACGCACCTGCAATTTCTCGATATAGCTCACGCGAAAGGGGGTGAACTCCTGGCATGCCTGGCAATAAGCCACCAGATACCAGACGCCGGTACGGATATGGCGGCGTGATAAGCCTTTGAAAACCAGGCCATAGGGTTCTATGCAGCGCCAGCGGATGCCGGGAGCAGCGCAGGTTTTACACGGATAAAGAATTTCTATCTGGCGTGCCTCCATCACAGCACTGCGGATGGTCTCTAAAAATACCGCCGCTATCGGTCGATTGCGCCAGGCGGTTGTATCGAATAAAATGTGCTCACGAGCTGCTCTGATGTCGGCCTGATATTCTTCGGGCAGGCTCGCTTCCAGCTTAAAGAGCGCGCGATGCAGTCCGGCATCGCCCGCGAAAAGACTGTAATTGCCCGCCATATCCGCGCTGAGTATCAAAGAGACGGCCTCTTCACGCGTGAAGATGGCCGACTCAAAGTGATAGTCGTCAGGTAAATAATAGCCGCCGCCTGGCCCATAATCCATTGACACCGGTACATGCGCAAGCGAAAGTGCCATGATGTCTCGGTAGATCGTACGTTTTGAGACTCCAAGAATGTTGGCGAGGCGTGCCGCGGTCATTTTGCCTCTAGCTTGCAGTAGCAGTGTAATTGCCACAAGGCGCTCAATCTTCTGCATAAGTCCATTGTAGCATTACCTGCGCATAGTTCGGAGCAACAAAAAAAGATTTTCACACAAAATACATACAAAGACTGACAGTCATATGTCATCCATTTTCTTTTAAACTATTGATGGGGAAGGTCGTGGGCAGGGGATAGTGCATCGAGAAAGGAACAACTTGTGATACTATCAAACAAGGACAACCGTCTGTTGTCGCCGTCCCTCCAAGAATGGAAAGCAAACTTACGCATTTACAGGTCTATCATTGGATTATTGCGTCCTCATTGGTTGCCGTCTGTTGGAACTATTGTATGTGTTGCTCTCTCTACTGGTTTTTCTTTGACGGTTCCCTGGTTGCTCGCGTGGGTAATCGATGTTGGGGTTCAGCATGGTCGTCTGAGCGATCTGCTGATTGCTGCTGCGGCTATTCTTGGGACCAGTGCCCTGCGTGGTTTTTTTGCCTATGGACAAGGATATCTCTCGCAAGCCGTTTCATGTCTTGTTGCTTATGACCTGCGTGATATGCTCTACGATCACCTGCAGAAATTGAGTTTTGCCTTCCATGATGAAGCCGAAACGGGACAGTTGATGTCTCGAATGACCGCTGATATTGAGGCCGTGCGTAACTTTATCCCCCAGGGATTATTGCGGGCTATTGTCGCGTTTGCCAGCTTTGGCGCGGTGACCATTGTCCTATTTACCCTCGATTGGCATCTGGCGCTGGTGATGCTGATCTCCGTGCCTGTGCTGCTGGTGCTCTCAACTCAGGTGGCAGGCCGCTTGCGCCCACTGTGGCTCAGGGTCCAGAATGAGACCGGTTCGCTTGGCACGGTGATGCAGGAAAGCTTAAGCGGCGTGCGTGTCGTCAAATCATTTGCCCGCGAAGACTTTGAGATTGCCAAATTTGATGCCACCAATCGCACATTACGTGAGCTGAACCTGAGTGCAATGCGCCTTTCCGCCTGGAATCAGCCCTTAATGGTGCTGATGCTCAATCTGGTGACAGTGCTGATCGTCTGGATTGGTGGCATTGCGGTCATCGGACACCAGCTGAGTTTGGGTACACTGGTGGCGGTGACCCAGTATGTGCTGGTTCTGGGAGCGCCTGTGCGCGTGTTCGGTTTTATGGTGACGTGGTTTATGCGCGGCCTTTCCGGTGGCACGCGTATCTTCGGTTTGCTGGACACCGAGCCCCTGATTAAGGATGCGCCAGATGCTCATGTATTGGAACATGTCGATGGAAATATCTGCTTCGATCATGTCTCATTTGCCTATGGCAATGGTACGCAGGTGCTCCATGACATCACGATAGATGCTCAGCCAGGTCAGATCATTGCCTTGCTCGGTGCCACTGGCAGTGGCAAAAGCACGATCCTGCACCTGCTCCCTCGCTTCTATGATGTGACGACCGGGCGTATTACCGTCGATGGCAAGGATGTGCGCGAGGTAACGCAGACTTCTCTGAGGCGGAACGTGGGTCTGGTGCTACAGGATGTGTTTTTGTTTAATGCTACGTTGCGCGAAAACATCGCTTACGGTGTGACTGGAGCGACCGATGAACAGGTGATTGAGGCCGCGAAAGTTGCGCGCTTGCACGATTTTGTCATGACGTTGCCAGAGGGCTACGATACATGGGTGGGTGAGCGCGGTGTTACCCTTTCGGGTGGACAGAAGCAGCGTGTGGCGATTGCCCGCACATTACTGCTCAACCCCCGCATTCTGGTGCTTGATGATGCAACTTCGAGTGTGGATATGGAAACGGAGTATCTGATCCAGCAAGCCCTGGACGCTGTTATGCATGGTCGAACGACCTTTGTTGTGGCCTCGCGCTTGCGCACGATCAAAAATGCCGACCAGATTTTAGTGCTCGACAAGGGGCAGATTGTGGAGCGTGGTACTCACGCCAGCCTGCTCACTCTCAATGGTCACTACTCACGGCTCTATGATTTGCAGTTGCGCGAACAGGAAGAGTTTGAGGCCCGCCTTACTGAAGGTCTGAGCGAAGCTAGCGGCAGTAGCTCCCCGATTCATCGTGGGAGCGTTGACCTTCAGGATTTAGAGGAGCGCCTGCTGACCACGCACTTGGAAATGACGATTGATGAGCCTGACCAGTCAAGGGAGGTGGTACGATGAAGGCAAGTTCCTATGCAACCTATCGGCAGCAACACTACTGGCGTGAAAATAGCCTGGCGTTTGCGGACGAGGACGAATCGCTCCATTTTGATTGGAAGCTTGTCAAAAGCTTCCGACCCTACCTGGCGCGGTATCGGGGCTCGGTCCTGGTGAGCGTGCTTTTAATGCTCATCTATATCGTTTTGAATCTCTCCAATCCTTATCTCATAGGTCTGGCTATCGACCGTTTCATTACAAACCATGACCTGAGTGGATTGGCCGTCATGAGCGTGATTTTGCTCGTGCTCAATATCGCGATGTGGCAGGCGCAATATTGGCAGGTCTGGACAATGTCATGGGCGGGGCAGCAGATCCTCTACCATCTCAGCTCTGATATGTTCTCGCACCTGCAGCGCCTCTCGATGAGCTTTTACGATCATACACAGATAGGGCGCGTCATGTCGCGTTTACAGAGCGATGTTGATGTGCTGGAGTCGATGCTCAGCTCTGGCTTGCTCTCGATGCTCAGTTCGATGGTGTCGCTCGTGGGCATTATTGTCGCGATGCTAGTGATGAATGTCTGGCTGGCTTTACTCTCTTTTACGGTGTTGCCGATTATGATCGCGATAGCCGCCTTCTGGCAGCGTCATGCGCAGCGTTCGTTTCGGCGCACGCGTGCGGCTATCTCTCTGGTCAACTCGACGTTGCAGGAGAATATCTCAGGCATGCGCGTGATCCAAAGCCTGGTGCGTGAAGATCGCAATCGGTCCGAGTTTGATGATCTCAACTCGTATAATCGCAATACCAATCTTCAGGCCAGTCGGGTCGCCGCCCTGGTTTTGCCGCTGGTAGAAGTAGTGGCCGCGCTGGCTATCTCGCTGACGGTTGTCTATGGTGGCTTGCTGGTGTCTCAGGGCAAACTCCAGGTCGGCGTCCTGGTGGCGTTCACCCTCTATATCAACCGCTTTTTTGATCCGATTCGCGAGCTAAGCCAGCAGTATACGCAGCTCCAGCGTTCGGGCGTGGCAGCTGAGCGCATTTTCCAGATTCTTGGCATGTCGGTGCAGATTGTAGATCGTCCCGGCGCAGTGGATCTATCACAGATCCAGGGCGAGGTAGAGTTTCGCGATGTCGTCTTTGGCTATCATCAAGATAGTCAGGTCTTGCAGGGCTTGAATTTGCATATCGCTGCAGGTCAGACCGTAGCAATTGTGGGGCCGACTGGCGCGGGTAAAAGTACTATTGCTGGATTACTGTCGCGTTTCTATGATATACAAGGAGGAGCAGTACTAATCGATGGGCATGATGTGCGTGAGGTGACCCAGCATTCTTTGCGTCGTCAAATCGGAGTTGTGCCCCAGGACCCCTTTTTGTTCACAGGGAAAGTGAAAGAAAATATCCGCTATGGGCGTCTTGAGGCAACAGACGAAGAAGTGATAGAGGCCGCTCGTGCTGTGGGTGCTCATGATTTAATTATGCGTTTGCCCGACGGTTATGAGACCGTCATTCATGAGCGCGGTCGCAATTTGAGTGTGGGTCAGCGCCAACTCGTCTCGTTTGCGCGGGCGTTGCTGGCAGATCCGCGTATTCTGATTTTGGATGAAGCGACGGCCAATATTGATACCTTTACAGAGGTGCTGGTGCAGCAGGGCTTACGCAAATTGCTGCATCAGCGGACAGCTCTCGTGATCGCGCACCGCCTTTCAACCATTAAAGGGGCCGACAATATTGTGGTGTTGCAGTCGGGCAACATCGTAGAGCAGGGAACCCATCTCGAACTGCTGCAACGTGAAGGGGTATACGCCTCGCTCTATGCTATGGGCTTTCGTCACACTGTGGCAGCTACGCAGTAACAGCACAAGGAAACAGGTAACTATCAGCCGAGGTATAGCGCCTATACCTCTGGCTGATAGTTGGCATTGTGTCTATGTTTACATATTTTCTTGCGTATTACAAAAGAAGTAGTAGCTTTATCGGAGAAAAGGAGTGATGGTTATTTGACGCTGCTCTTAAGCAGGTAGGAGTATGGCTTAGAGGGGGACAAGCCAACTTCCCATCGCGCATTTCCCGCGACTTCTTCGCGAAACTTCCGCGTTCCACGGCCTGATTTCCGCGTGCTTTACTATAACCTTTATGTAAGATGTGACTGTGTTCTAAAGGGGAAAATCGCGAATAGGCTCTGAAGAAGCTATCCTGAGAGCTTAGACGTGCTTCCCTTGCAAGTCCAGATGCTTTAGAGGACACAGGTACATATGCGTATGACAAGGAGAAGTAACAAATGCAATCTGGCAGGAAATTGACGGCAACACTATTGCCAACGTTTCTTTGTCTGGTGACGATGCTCCTGGCATCCTGTGGTACAGCAGGGGGGCCGTCATCAGGTCAAAAGGCCCCCGATACGCAGCAAATCTATCGTTGGGCTTTCAGGCTCCCGGATATTAATACGTTCGATCCAGGGATCGCGACTGATGCAACCTCTATCAATGCTATTAATCTCGTTTTTACGGGTCTCGTACAACTGGACGACAATCTGGAGGTTCAGCCACAGCTAGCGCAGAGCTATGATGTCTCAAAAGATGGCATGACCTACACATTCCATCTCCGCCCTGCGCTTAAGTTCAGCGATGGTGCTAGATTAGATGCCAACGATGTCGCTTATAGCATCGACCGTGCTCTGTCCCCGGAAATCAATGACCAGTCTGGCGTCGCTTTGACCTACCTGGGTTTGATTAAGGGAGCGCCTGACCGGGTGAGCGGCAAAGTGAAAAGCCTCATTGGCTCTAGCGTAATTGTGCAAGACCCCAACACGCTGGTGATCAAAGTGAGTAAACCTACTGGCTACTTTTTGCAGGCTCTGGCCTATCCAACATCCTATGTGGTTGAGCAAAGCGTGATTCAGAAATGGGGGCAGAAGTGGACCGATCACCTGGGCGACAACGGCGGCCAGGGCGGTGATGGCCCATTTATGGTCAAGGTGTACGATCATAATACCGGCATTAAGCTGATCCCCAATCCTAACTACTACGGACCCAAGCCACAGTTGAAAGAGCTTGACTATCTGCCCATGAAAGATGAAGAGACAAGCTATAACGCGTATCTTGCTGGTCAGGTTGACTACACGAGCGTACCGATAGGTGAATATCAGAATGCCAAAGATAGCAGGGATTTTAGCCAGAACAGCAGCCTGACGATGTTCTTTATTGGCATGAACTATCTGGTCAAGCCATTGGATAACATCAAGATTCGTCAGGCCCTGGCTTTAGCATTGGATCGCGAAACCATTGTTAAAGCAGCCTTCTCTGGGGCGTACACGCCATCTTGCCATATCATCCCGCAAGGAATGTATGGCTATGACTCGCAGCTTACCTGTCCAGATGGGACGACCCCTAAGGGAGATCCCAACAAGGCCAGGCAGTTGTTTGCTGAAGGTTTGCAGGAATCGGGCCTGACCCCGGCGACCTTCCCGACGATCACTTTGACCTATCCGACCAAAAACACAGGAGCGGCCAACGAAACCACCACTGTCGTGCAGATGTGGAAGCAAACGCTAGGTATCACCATTGCAACAACGGCGATTAGCCAGAATACCATGTACACGCTGGAGTCGCAAACCACCGGAAGTGATAAGCCTTTGCAGATGTGGCTGGGTGGCTGGGTTGCCGACTATCCCGATCCTCAGGACTGGATTACCTTGCAGTTTGGGATCGGTCAGCCCTATAACGAGTTCAACTTTGGGAACAACCCCGGCGCAACGGCCCAACAGCAGCGTGATTTACAGCATCAGATGGCTGCGGCTGATGTCATGACCGATAAAGCCGCTCGTGCTCAGGCATATAACAAGATTGAGCAGCAGCTTGTCAATGATGTTGCCTGGCTGTCGGTCTACCAGCGTCCTGATATGCGCTTGTTAAAGCCATACGTGATTGGTTTGAAGTTTAATGCGTTTTCCCAGGAGCCACCTAATGATTGGGCCAACGTGTATATAGCCCAGCACTAAGCGGGTGCGAACAGGGAGAAGGTGTCTCCTCAGAGAGCTGATAGGGATAGTGACCCCTCTGTGGGCGCTATCCCTCCTGCCTACGAGTGGGGCATGGTAGCCGTCAGGGATAGGAAAGGGTGTTCCTGCCAGGATGCCATGAGAAGGAGTTTGGTATGGTAAAGTTTTTAGTGAAGAGGTTGATAGGCCTCGTTTTTGTCATATTGTGTGTGACCTTTATCACGTTTATTCTGGGAATTGCCGCGCCTGATGATCCTGTGACCCAGTTGTTAGGACAGCACTATACCCGCGAAGCCTATCTTCAGATCCGACATGCCTATGGATTAGATCTTCCTGCCTATCAGCAGTATTTCAACTTTTTGACAGGATTGTTCAAACTAAATTTTGGCTATTCATTTCAGTATAAAAATCGTCTGGTGTGGGACATTCTTAAGGATGGCCTACCAGTCTCGCTGGAACTGGGATTCTGGGCGCTGCTCTTGCAACTGCTCGTTGGAATACCGTTAGGCATTGTTTCCGCCATCAGATCCAACTCATGGGTTGATACCGTCAATATGGGGCTGATGCTCGCGCTCTATGCTGTCCCGGCCTTTATTCTGGCCGTGTTTGTGCAGTTGCTTCTTGTGTGGGTGGATCAGACCTATGGTTTTAGCTGGCCGGTAGCCAACTGGGGTGCCCCCTGGCAGTATGATTGGGCGGATCTGCAATTTAAGATAGCGCCAATCCTGGTGTACGCTGCGACCGGAACCGCGTATTTCGCTCGCCTTGCTCGCACAAGCATGATGGAAGTGCTGCGCCAGGATTATGTGCGTACCGCTCGCGCCAAAGGACTGCGCGAGCGCATTGTTGTCTATCGTCACGCGCTGAGAAATGCGATGATCCCGCTCGTGACGGTGATCGGCGTATCGATAGGTTTTCTGGTGACGGGCGCGTTTTTCATTGAGCGTATTTTTAATATCCCTGGCATCGCAGAAATCACGCTTGGCTCAGTTGACTACCGCGATTATCCTGTGATTCAGGCAACGACAGTTGTGCTGGCGATAGGTGTGGTGCTCGGCAATCTCTTGTCGGATATACTCTATACTGTTGTTGATCCACGCATTAAGACCGAATAGAAGGCGGATAGAGAGATGGATATGCAACCACGAAACCGCAACTGGGAACGCACGCCTCCTCCTGGGGTGATGTCGCCTGATAGTACGATGCGCCCTCCTCCCCAGCAGTTCCCCAGAAATACGTTCGTGCCTCCACAACCACCTATGCAACAGCCGATGCAAGCGCCGGTAGAGAAGCAAGAGGAAAAGGAGTTACTGACCCCTTTTCAGGAGTCGGTGAAGCGCCTGCGACGGGATAAGCGTGCAATGGCTAGCCTGGGTGTGATCCTGTTTTTTATCGCCATAGCCCTCATCGGCCCCGTGATTTATCAGCATGTTGGCGGACCGATGCAAAGCACCCTCAATGGAACCGTGCAGCCCGATCAGTATCATGGGTTCTCTCATGAAGAGGTTGATCGCCAGAATGAAGGCCCTTCGGCTCAATACTGGCTGGGCACTGATAGTCTTGGGCGCGACTTGCTGGCTCGTTTGATGCAAGGCTTGCTGATCTCAATGTCGGTGGCCGTGCTGGTCGAAATCGTTGATGTTGTCCTGGGGGTGACGATAGGCGTGTTAGCGGGTTATTATGGCGGCTGGATCGACTGGCTGCTCGCACGCTTTACGGACATTGTCTTTGCCTTCCCTGGCCTGCTGTTCCTGATTCTGATCTCTGGTATTCTGGGTGGCTGGGCTGACCGGACGCTGGGAAAGATTCCCATTGTTGGAACGAATGGCAATGCACGCCTGTTGCTGATCGCGCTAGGCCTCTCGCTGGTGATCTGGCCCCTAATGGCTCGTTATGTGCGTGGACAAACATTACAGCTCAAGGAGCAACAGTTTGTAGAAGCCGCCAGAACCTCTGGGACGACCAGTAGACAAATCATTCTGCGTCACATTATCCCTAACCTGTTTAGCATCGTGGTCATTGCATCAACGCTCAACATTTCTAGTACGATTATTGCGGAGGCTGGCATTAGCTTTCTTGGGCTAGGTGTGCAAGCGCCCGGTTCCAGTATCGGCCTGATGATTTCGGATGGCGCTCAGTTTTTACGAACGCATCCCTGGGAGGCGGTTCTGCCGTGTATTGTGCTGGCGATTCTCGTACTGGCATTTTCCTTCCTGGGCGATGGTGTGCGTGACGCTTTCGATCCACGCGCCAAAGACTAACTCCAGCAGGCTTTTCAGAGCTTCACCTCGCTTTGTGATCAAGCGCATGCAGAGATGGCTAGCATCTTCCCCTTGCATGCGCTTATCCATGTAATTTATCAGAGGAAAGTACTAGCAATGCTGTGCAAAGGATCGCTTTGTGATATTTGTGTAAATGTTGGCGTAGTAATGGTAGATGCTGGTATGGTCTTGCTAACATTTTCTCCCCAGCTAAGTGATAGCGATGCATTTGGATTAGCTGTTGGAAGGTGCTCTACTTTTTATCAATCTTACTATGCATTCATTTGTTAGCTCCAAAGGCCTGGCAAATTATTTTTGGTACGCTCGAATAGAAAGAAACGATCTATGGATGTAGTACAGTTTGGTCGTTGGATCAGTGAGCGCCGTCGCAAATGCGGCTGGTCCAGTCAACGCGCCCTTACGGATACTGCACGCCATGATCCGATGCTAGCCGATTATAAAATTTCAGAAGATTTCCTGGCTCGCCTGGAAGCTGGCCGCTTATCTCACCCTTTTCGCGGGAATGTACGCAGACAGGTGCTGGCGTTAGCCTGGATGCTCTGCAAAACTCCCAGAGAGGTGAAGCTCTACCTCAATGCGGCTGAACTCACTGAATTGAGCGCCGATGAAGCCGGACAATTGAGACATTTACGAGAATATCTAGCGATGCCACCCGCTCCTGCGGTGTTGCTGTTGTCTTCTCGTCCCTCCCGCTTATTTGGCCGCGCCCAGGTGTTGCATGAACTGATAAGCACCCTTTGTACGATGGAGACGGGGGTGTGTGCGGTGACAGGAATGCCCGGTGTTGGCAAGAGTGCCCTTGTCAACGAAGCGATGCATATGCTGGCTTCGCATGAGCGGATGCATGTGTTTCCAGATGGTATTGTGACGTTTTCATGTACAAAGCGGCGTGGCGAGAGCGGGCTGATAGCGTTATTGAATGAAATTAGCGCTGTTTTCTCTCAGCCATCAGCGGGATCATCCAGGGTGAAACGAGGAGCAACCTCCAAAGCGATCAGTAAAACAGCCGAGCCTGCTGCATTGTCCGAAAATCAGGAGCTGCCGCCAGCAATCGTCTCTCCCGCAACGAAGACGAGCGCCTCACATACGACGGATACGCTGGCAGATGCCATTGATCGTGTACGCATAGCGTTGATGGATAAGAGCGTCCTGATTTTATTGGATGATCTTGATGCTCACTTTCCATTGCGCCAGGCTTTAGAGGCTTTGCTGAGTCATAGTCAACACACAACCGCCGATTATAGGGAGCATGAGTCGAGGCGCTTACGTCGTGTTGTGCTTACCACCGGTCGTTATGTGCCTTCTACATCTCTCGTTGCCTATCACATCCGTCCAGGAACGCTAGCACTGGAGCCTGCGCTTGAACTATTTGCATCTCTGATGCGAGTCTCTCTTGCACGTATCTCCGCTCAAGATCGCGCAGCTATGGAGCAGATTTGTGCTGCTGTAGGATACTTGCCGCTGGCAATTGAACTTGCTGCCAATGCGGTGACGGTAAAAGGGATTCCACTTGCGCTGCTGGCTGCTCAAGTCAGCGAAAATCCGCTCGATAGCTTATTGGACAGTGATGGTATCTTACGCTCTACCTTTGACCAGGCAGTGGAAGACTTTCGCCCGGAGGTGCGACAGCAGTTCTTTTTGCTGCGAACGCTAGGTGTTCAGACGTTTGGCCTGGAATGTGCCGCCGCCATACAGAGTAGGAAGCCTGAAAAAAGGACGGCGAAGCTTTATCCATCATCACTGCCTGCCCTGTTTCGTTCTCCCGTACCGACCTCACTCCTTGCGAGTGTTGCCTCAAATTTGGGGGTGTTTGCCAGTCATTCTCTGATCGAACTGCTTACAGCGCCAATAGCAGATCACGATTCCGCTGGGAGAACTTGTTATCGGCTTCATCCCCTCCTTTATGCTTATGCGCAGCTATGTATGGAGCAGATTGAACCAGAAGAGGTATATGCTGCTAGGCGCAATGTGCAGTCCTACGCGGAAGCTTATTTAGAATGCTTTCAAGGTGATGTCACAAAATTGGAGCGCGAGCAAAAGTTTCTCCTGGCGGTGCTCAGCCAGTCCTGGCACCAGGAGCAATTTACCCAGGTAATACGTTTTGTCGCGAGACTCTCTTGTATCGTCGAGCGTATGAGCGATAATGAAGAGGGGGAGCGTATCCTGAGATGGGGCATTCATGCCAGCAGACAGGTTCAGGATCGTTATCACCTGGCATGTTTTTTGAACTGCCTGGGGGGATTGTACTGTTCTCAGGGAGAACTTGTGCGTGCTCAACTACTCTGGCAAGAAAGTCTGGAAATAGCCGACGCTTTGAAGTATCCTGATTTGCCTGATTCGCCGCTCCTGCGAGATGATATAATTGAGCGGTCGGATCAAAAGCAGATACGCGGATAAGTGAATCTGATAAAAAAATAAGGGTGCCTTGCATCGGCACCCTGACGACGTTAGTTGCTTGGCTGTTCGATTTGCTGGGAAGCAACAAAAGATGCGTACCAGCGTCCACTGTCCTTGATGATACGACGCTGAGTTGGATAATCAACGTAAACCAATCCAAATCGCTTGCGGTAGCCCTCAGCCCACTCAAAGTTGTCGAGCAAAGACCAGACCATATACCCTTTAATCGGTACTCCCTGTTCGACAACCCTGGCAACGGTGTGGATATGCGCTTGCAGGTAATCTATTCGCTGCTGGTCGTGAACGCCGTCGTTGCCGTCCCAGTGATCGTCGAAGGCCGCGCCACTCTCGGTGACAATCAGAGCTTTTGGTGTGTACTCGCGATGAATACGCATCAGGATATTGGCAAGCCCGGCGGGAAACACCTCCCAACCCGTTTCAGTATAAGCCGCGCCGGAGATGTGGTCAATCGTTTCATAGTCATTATCGTGTGCTTTGCCCGTATCTGCGCATCCTCGTACGAGCATGCGAGAGTAGTAGTTCACGCCGAGAAAATCGATGGGGGCAGAGATGAGGGCTAAATCGTCATCCTTGATCGCTGGTGGTAGTACTCCCATATCGGTGAAAAGATGATCTGGGTAGCGTCCACGCAAGACCGGATCGAGAAACCAGCGATTGCGGAAGGTATCGGCCTGTTTGACTGCGCGTAACGTTTCTGGGCGATTGTCTGCTGCATAGACGGGGTAGAAGTCGATAGCAATGCCGACCTGCGCCTGGGGAGAGATGTGTGCCCGCAGGCGAGGGACCGCCAGACCATGAGAGAGCAAGACATGGTGTCCAACGTTCACCGCCAGTTGTTTATCATGCAAGCCGGGGGCATGGATGCCTAAAGCATGGCTGAGGTAAGAGGTACACCAGGGTTCGTTGTGGGTGAGCCACATGTCAATACGGTCTCCCAGACGCCGTGCGACCACCTCGACGTAGTCCGCGAATGCGTAGGCGGTATCACGAATGAGCCAGCCGCCGCGATCCTGCAAGGTCATGGGCAAATCCCAATGATAGAGTGTGACAAGCGGGCGGATGCCTCTGGCGAGCAGGTTATCGACCAGACGATCATAAAAATCCAGGCCGCGTGTATTGATCGTGCCGGTGCCTTGCGGCAGGATACGCGGCCAGGAGAGCGAGAAGCGGTAGGCGTTTAAGTTGAGCTGAGTCATCAGCGCAACGTCGGCTTCCATGCGGTGGTAGTGATCGGCTGCGACTTCGCCTGTCTGGCCCTGGTACGTCATGCCGGGTGTCGCGGCGAAGTGATCCCACACAGAAAGGCCTCGCCCGTCTTCATGGGCGGCTCCCTCTATCTGATACGCTGAGGTGGCAGCGCCCCAGAGAAAGTCCGGCGGGAAAGGGGGAAGCGTAGCCGATGGCTGCGGTTTGACGCTGTGTTCTGGTAGCGATGTGGCTTTATTGGTAATACTCATCAAATTTCCTCGCTATAACTCATGTTACTGAGTCCCTTTACTGCACTATCGGGTAACAAGCTGGCGGCCAATGCTGGTCTGATTGCGCTGTTTCTTCCCGAAGAGCCAGCGTTTGTGTGATGGGCGTTCGACTCGCAGGCGGGGATTCGCCAGTTCGTCGATGCCGAAGTTGATAAATGCGAGTCCCGCACAAAGCAGCGCAACGCATAGTCCTGCCGGAACGAACTGCCACCATTTTCCCGCTAACAGCGCGGTGTTATTCTGAGCCCAGAACAGGATCACGCCCCAACTGGCCTGTGACGTGTCACCGAGTCCCAGAAACTCCAGCGCCACTTCCGCACCTACAGCATAGACGAAGGTGCCGATGAAGGTAGAAGCCACCAGAGCGATTTCATTGGGCAGTATTTCAGCAAAGACGATGCGCATCGCCCCTTCGCCAGTTGCTCGCGCGGCTGTCACGAACTCGCGCTCCTTCAAGGAGAGCGTCTGAGCCCGTAAGACCCGTGCTCCATAGCTCCAGGATGTGAAAAGCAAAACCAGCGCAATCACAAACTCGTTTTTATTGGCTGCATTGGCGCTGCTGGCGAGAGAGGCGAGCACAATGGAAAGGGGCAAACCCGGCAAAACCAGGAAAACATTGATAATCAGGGAGAGCGTTTCATCAATAATCCCGCCAAAATAGGCCGAGGTCAGGCCAAAAAAGACCTGCAAGATCGTCGAGCCGATGGCGGCGCAGAAACCAACAACCAGAGAGACGCGTGCTCCATAGACGATCTGAGCAAACATATCCTGTCCCAGGCCGGTGGTGCCAAGTATGTGCGCGGGCGACGGTGGAAGTGAGCCTCGGACCACTGTCGCGTTGGGATCATAGGGTGTCAGCAGCGGTGCAGCCAGTGCCATCAGCACAAACATAGCCACAATGCCCAGACCGATAGAGATTTTCGGGTTGGCCCCGATGGCGCGCAGGAAGCCGCTTCCCCATGTTTTCGCTTTACTCAGGCGGGTAGAGGCGGCAATAGGTTGCTCTGTTATCTTTACCTTTGTTGCTTGCATTGGTCAATTCCTCCCCTGTCGCACGCGTGGATCAAGCAAGGTGTAGACCAGTTCGGACAGGAAGTTCGCGGTCAGCACGGCCAGGGCGATCACCAGGAAACATCCCTCGACCAGGGGATAGTCATCGCCTTGCACACCGTTATAGAGCGCGAAGCCGATCCCCGGATAGTTGAAGACGATCTCCGTGAGTAAGGAGCCGCTGACCACCAGACCCAGCGAGATCGAGAAGCTGGTAATGCTGGGCAAAATGGCGTTGCGGGCCGCGTAATCAAGCATCACCTTCCTTTCAGGCAGCCCCTTAGCCTGTGCCATCAGGACGTAATCTTCCGAAAGCGTCGTGATCATTGTATTGCGCATCGTCAAAACCCAGCCAGCAAGTGAGCCAATCACCAGCGTAATAATCGGCAGGATGGCATGCTGAGCGACGCTGGTAATGAAATCGAGATTCCAGCCAGGGGTCGCGTTGAATACGTCGTAGCCGCTATCGCTGGGAAACCAGTTCAGATTGATGCCAAAGATATAAATCAGCGCCAGGGCCATCCAGAAGTAGGGCACAGCAGAGAAAAATGTCAGGATGGGGGGAATGGCTGTGTCGTACCAGGAATTGCGTCGCCAGGCGATCAATATACCGATCAGGGTGCCGATCAGGAAACTCAGGAAGACGGCTATTCCGACCAGGCCAATCGTCCAGGGGAGACTTTGTGCCAGGATCGTGGAAACCTGCGAAGGGAACTGCGAGATTGAAATGCCCAGCTGTCCGTGCAGCAGCGCGTTGATGTACGCAAAGTATTGCTGCCAGATGGGGACGGAGGGGTCAACCCCAAATTCTTGCAGCATCGCGTTGTATTGCGCAGTTGTGACATTTTGCGCATGGATTTTTGCCAGGTAGGCTAAGGCGGGATTGCCCGGCATCAAGCGTGGGATAATGAAATTGAAGGTGACTGCGGCCCACAGTGCTATCAGGTAGAAACCCGCTCGTCTCAAAAGGTGGCGCATCAGCTCTCTCCTTATCCATAATCGGGCGGTACTGGCTTGTAACGGCTGTCCACGCAAGAATACCGGTTCTTCGTCCTTCCACCTTCCATGATGTTGGACGGTGGAAGGACAACAATAAGCAATGTGACAACTAGGAAACTGGCTTCAGATGGAGAATAACGTTCGCCGCGTCAGGCATGGTGTAAGGAGCGCCGGAGTCGTAAGGCTCCGCCGCAGTGGGCCAGCCTGTGAAGTGCGTCGTCGTGTATTCGTCCCAATAGACGTTGACGGTCAACGGAATGACCGGGAGCTGGCTGACGATGATGTCCTCGATACCCTGGATGGCCTGCATCTGAGCATTGGGATCAGAGGTCGCCTGATACTGGTTGAGTAGCTGGTCAGTTTTGGCGGCGTAGCCATTGCTGGTGGTGGCGTCCCAGCGTTCGAAGTTGGTGCCGACGGCGACCTGTGGAGCTGCATTGGCGCTATCAAGCAGAGCTAGATAGGCGTAATACGGCGTGGGGCCGCTATTGGTCCAACTGATGGCAGCATCGTAACTGCCGGTCGAGATGGCGGTATAGTACGGTGTGTAGCCACTCTGCGAGTTCATTGACGCTTTGATGCCCACTTTGTTCAGGTCATTGACCATAAACTGAACGTCTTGATCCCAGTCGTTCCAACCAGAGACGACATCTATTGACATTGAGAGCATTTTCCCGCTGGAGTCGCGATAATAGCCATCGCTGCCCTTTTTATAGCCTGCCTGAGTCAGGTAGCTATCGACCTTGTCCTGGCCATTATCGAAGGTCATGCTTTGATATTGTGGCGCGATCCAGCTATTGTGGGTCGGTATAATAATGCCCGTTGGATTGGCAACTGCGGCATATTGAGCCACTCCCTGTGGCAATTGGCTGCGGTTAATCGCCGCACTAATCGCTTTACGAACCAGCAAGTTGTTGAAAGGAGCCTTGCGCAGGTTCAGGTAGAGCATCACGGTGTTGCTGGCAGCAAACCAGGTGTGATTATGTTGTGAGTCTTTGCTAGTGAAGGCAGTATCGCTATCGGGACTCCAGCCGATCCCTGCCCAGTCGAGCTGCCCTTTGACCATATCGGTAATGGCGGTGGTGTTGTCTTTAATCGAAGGGATCTGGATCGTCTGTACCTGGGGCTTAATTCCCCAGTAATGCGAGTTGACCGTGTAGGTAACCAGATCGGGACTAAAACTTTTGAGGATATAGGGACCGGTGCCGACAGGATTGTGGTCATTGGCGAACTTTGCCGGATCGCCGCTAACATTGGCCCAGATATGTTGTGGCACGATAAAAACGCTCCCGCCAATGCGGAAGAGTGCGGTGCTGTCCGCGTGCTGGAGATTGAAGATCACGGTGCTGCTGTCGGGAGCCTCAACACTCTTAAGGAGCGTAGCCCACAATGAACCCTGGTCAAGAGCGGGATATTTCTGCATCAGATCAAAGGTGAATTTGACATCCGCGCTGGTGAATGGTTGACCATCAGTCCACTTAACGTCATTGCGTAGCTTGAAGGTGAGCTGCGTCAAATCGGTGGAGTAGTTTTCACTACTAGCTAACCAGGCTGAAGTCTGACCGGTGTACGAGTTGGTGAAGTAGAGTTCCTCATACAACAAGCCCTGAGCGCCATAGTCTCCGCCCTGGTTGGTGTTAAAAAACGGGTTAAAGAGATCAGGATTGGGTTGGCCGGGAGCGGAAAGGATGCGCAATGTACTGGTTGGCTTGGTGGGAGTAGTGCCGCCACCGCAGGCGGCCAGCATCATGCTTACTGCCAGCAAGAGCGCAACTATCGTCCACATAAAATGATGTCGATGCGATGAAGATACCAAATGAGGAGTCACTTTTAACCTCCTGACACTAGAAATGTGAGTCTGTAAAAAGGACAAAAGGACAACCTGACAACGGTGCTATAAGCTTGTGCATAAAAGCGAGCCGTTGAACTTATGAACGTTGCGAAACTCGTGCCGCCAGTTAACCGGAGAAGCAGCCCGCTTGCCGCTTACCGCAGGTTCGTGAATGTTGAGTCCAGCGAACAGGCACTCAAGTTAAGAGCGCAGCAAAACCAGATATCAGATAGTAAAAGAATCTGCACTCACCTCTTTCTTATTGAATAGTGGCACTGCGAGAAGCGCCACATGAAGCACGCACGATAAGGCTGGTAGGCATTTTGAGGCGAATCGGTTCAGAGAAAAGTGACGAGGACGCTTCAGCGATGCGTCCATTGGGGCTTAAGCCGTTGACGTGGCGTGGAGCGTCAACTAATGTCAATAAGAGTTCAGTCGCGCGACGACCCATCTCATAAAATGGTTGGCGAACGGTGGTCAGGGCAGGCTCCATATGCGCGGATGAAGGGTTATCGTCGAAGCCGACTACTGCTATATCCTCCGGGACGCGCAGATTGCGCTGCTCCGCTGCTGCAATGGCACCGTAGGCCATATAATCGCTGCCAGCGAAGATCGCGCTGGGACGCTGCTCACCAGGCAGGTCAAAGAATGTATGGGCACAAGAGCGCCCGGTTTGCGGCATAAAGTCGCCTTCTCGCACAAGCAAGGGATCAAGAGCGATTCCAGCTTCGTTGAGCGCATCGCAGTAGCCTCGATAACGATCATGCGATACCTGATACTTGAGCGGACCCTGGATATGGGCAATCCGGCGGTGTCCCAGGCGAATCAGGTGGCGGGTGGCTTCATAAGCGCCGAGGTGGTTATCGACGCTGATCCAGGGCGTGCCTTCACCGGGTATGCCCTGATCATCGATCAGCAAAACCGGAAAATCGTGTGAATGCAATTCGGCCAGGTGTTTTGCTGAAGGACCAGGAAAGACAGCCAGCAGGCCCGCTACTAGGCGCGTTCCAATGATGCGATCAATGACCTCACTACGATCTCTCTCATGGTTTACATCAGTGATACTATACAGGATCAGTTCATAGGACGTATTGCCGATAACTTCGCCGATGCCACGCATTAATTCAGGAATAAGCGGCCAGGTGAGAGAAGGGACCAGTGTACCAAGAAGGCGGCTACGCTTTCTGAGACCGGAAGCGGTGATGCTGGGAACAAAGCCGTGTTCTTCCATAATGCGCAAAACGCGCTCACGCGTGGCTGGGTCCACGTCTGGCTTCTGATTCAGCACGCGTGAAACCGTCGCGGTAGAAACGTCCGCTATGCGGGCAATATCCCGGATCGTTAGCTTTCCAGCCATAGCAAACCTTCTCTTAGTAAAATATTTTTCGGAAAAACGCTGGAAACGTTTCCGTAATCGTTTCCGATAACGATTACGGACAGTATACTTGATGAATAAACAGATGTCAACAAGCAAACAATATTTTATGCTGGACTTTGCTCAAAGCGGTAAGCTTTGATGAAAAACAGCTTATTTTGTGCTCATGCGTTTGCGACGCCGTATATACATCGTGATAACAATAATTATAACTGCCGCGATAATCACGCCGGTGGTGATCCACGTCAGCGTGCCCGCAAGGTGTTCTACGCGACTGAAATTGTCCTGGAAGTAACGTCCGGCGAAATAGCCGAGCAGGCCATAGATGGTGGCCCAGACGATGCCACCGGAGGCGTTATAGAGAAAGAACGTTTCCCAGTGCATCCGGTTAACCCCGGCCAGGAAGGCGGCCCATGCTCGTAGCACGGCTACGAAACGACCTAAAAAAATAGTTTTATCGCCATGCCGAGCAAAAAACTGTTCCGCTCGTGCAAGATGCTCTGGCTTTAAGAAAACATATCGTCCATAGCGGTCAACGATGGCTTTCCCACCTGTTTTCCCAATATAGTAGCCAATGTTGTCACCCAGAATAGCTCCAAGAGCCGCGCAGCCAATGATGATGGGCAGTTGTAACTGGTGGTCAATCGCGCAGTAAAATGAGGCCAGCAGCAGCATCGTCTCGCCGGGAAAAGGGATGCCGGAACTCTCGATCATCACAAAGAGCAGCACGGCTGGGTAGCCTAAAATGTGCAAGGCGTTCTGCAAAATCTGTAAGATATCTATAGTTACTTGCATTCTCCCAAACTGGGCCAGCAAGAGCATGCGTAATAGGGCAAACCTGTACATGGAACAAAACCCTCCTGGGAAAGTCTTCATTTATCTGCAAGAGGAATTGAGCCTACATTGTAGGTAACTTTCCTCTTCACGAGTATGTTGATAATGGTATAATCCTCTGAATGTTATGGGGTAGCCTCGCAGACAAACACCCTATAAAAAACGGTTTACTGTTGTTATAACGATGCCAGTGTTACAATATACGGGGATTAGCACATTTTGTTGGACCAGCGCGGTATATAAATAATAATGCAGATCAGAATCCGGTGAAGGGGGTATACTTTCAGTGCCTGAATCAATGCAGAGACGTATAAGGCAATACTGGCTAGACGTTGTTGTGCTCCTGGCAATGTGTGGCCTGCTGTTCTATGGCGCTTCCTGGCAAATGTTTAGTTTGTCTTCAGATGGAGCAAGATATCAATGTTATGCTGAGGCGTTTTGGTATGGGCAAGCTGCGCTAAAAACATTACCATCTCCGCAGTGTAATTTTATCCTCAATCCTGATAAATCAGCTATTTCGTCAACGGCACTTGCACAAACGATGCGACAACGGGGGCTTCCAGACTTTATGGCCCGTTATGTGGCATCTCAGCCTTCTACGCAACGTTTTCATGAATTACCATACGAATATCCTATCTTAGCTCTCGTGCCCTTTTCACTTGGTTTATCCTCTATCGATCCTCATTGGTATCAGGTGGCCTTTGCTCTATGGATGCTGCTGATCGCTGTCATTATCTATTTTATGCTGGCACGTTTTCGATCAAGGAAGTCCGCAATAGTGTATGCCGTGTACCTGGCTATTGCTGGTTGGGGGACGGTGGCAGGACGTTTTGATGTTATTCTTGCCGCATTGACTTTAGGGGCTTTACTGTGTGCGGTGCGTTTGAAGTGGAAGTGGAGTTTTGCGCTGTTGGCGCTGGCGACGATGTTTAAATTTTATCCTCTGGTGTTGTTAATACCTTTTCTGTTAGCGCAACAGAGGCAAATCCATACGAAATGGTATGCATGGCGGCGCTGGGTTCCTCTTGGCGTTTATGTAGCAGTGTGTGCGGTGGTCACTGGCATATCGCTATTACTCAATGTTGGGGGGACGCTTGCACCACTCAGCTACTTTGGAGATCGCCCCATTCAGGTTGAGTCGCTGGCCGCATCGGCGATCTGGCTCTCAAACGCCTTTAACCATTACCCGTTTTCTTTTGCCTTTACTTTCGGTTCAATCAATATTTTTAGCCCTCTCTCATCAAAAGTATCCCTGGCTGGTACCATTCTGCTGGTGATAGGTCTGCTTTATACCTACTGGCTCCAGTGGCAGCGCAAAATTGACCTTGCGGTCTCCTGCCTTTTGACTTTGCTGATCGTAATAGTCATGGGCAAGGTATTTAGTCCTCAGTACCTGATGTGGCTGATCCCGTTTTTGGCGTATGTGGGAGAATTTGATCTACGCTGGGTGATTTCCTGGCTTGTTATCGGGGTATTGACCACCTGGGTGTATCCCTCTATGTATCAGACAACGACTATCGCCCAGCAGGTACCAGCATATCCCCTGTTTTTCCCGGTTACTACCACCCGTAATCTCGTCCTGCTGGCGTTTATCCTGGCGTTATTACTCTACTGCTCACGTAGGCGTCCCGCCAGACTCGCCAGTTCCACCAATGAAAGGGTAGCTTCCAGAATGATGCTGCTTGTTCGCGATTGACAAGCATAAGAAGATAAGCAGAACTGCGAGGGGAGGTCCGATAGTCGTGAGGAAGTCGAGTCCTATCCATTCTCCAATCGGGGCTTTTTTCAGTTGATAGATGTAGAGCATCAAGGATGATGCTGAGAAGGTGAAGGTTGCGGCGACCAGCGCGCGGCCTACTCGATCATATTTGACGGAGAGGCAAGCAATCGCCAGGCCTACGAGCCAGACAATATACCAGGAGAAGAACCAGGGGGTAACGAGCAGTAACGCTCCCAGAGTAGCAAGTGAGGCCATAGCCAGTGTTCGAGTAGTGGGAGAACGCCATAGCCAGATTATGCTCACTACCAGCAACAGCACCAGGGTAACAAGATCAATCTTGTTCCACGTATCACGGGCGCTAAGCACCCGCATAGGTATATAGAACCAGTTCGTTGGCGATAATCCGTATATCGCTATCCAGTTTGAAATTGCCCGGTGAATGGAACCATACGATAGATAGCTGGAGGGAGGAGCGGTAAAGCTACCTATGATATCATTGATGCTATGTCCAATCCAGTAGGGAGCATATATGGCAAGGATCAGGGCGGTGCTGATGAGACCTGCCGGGATAAGCGTTCGTAATGCCCTTTTCCATTGTGGCTTTTGCCGCCGAGATAGCTCGGTCATAGGATAGAGTTCGTTGCGCATAAGCATGACGAGCGAGAAGACTGCAAGCGGGAGGGCGGTAAACTTAATCAATGTTGCCAGTGTGAACGCAAGCAAAGATGGAAGATAGCGGCGTAAGCCGACGGTCTTGCTCTGCTCGCTCCGTATGCTGAAAAGTAAGCCGAGTAAAAAGAACGTTACCATGAATTCGTCGTTATGTCCGCCCAGGCTTCCCTCTTCCAGCAGCAGCGGATTCAGGGCGTAGAGGAGCGTACCAAGTGTTACTGTGCGTTCTGACTGCCCCGTTGCACGCAAGAGACGAGTAACGAGGAGGGTGTTGACGAGATGCACCGCAAATGCAAATAGTCGATAGGTCAGGAGCGCCCGGTCTGTATTGTCGCCAATGATCGGCGTAAAAATGGCGCTGATAGTTAACCAGATCGGCCCATAGGCGGCGATAGCTTTTTTCCAATCATCGTACGGTATGAAATAGTCATGTGGAAAGTGGATTAACGGCACAAAATAAGGATTGGCATGATAGGTAGTGATGATGCGACCGTAGCCGGTATAAACAAAAATATCATGTGAGAGCATCGCTGGTGTAAGGATGTAGATAAGTCCACAGATGATTGTCCCGATCCAGATCCATCGCATCGTGGATGTGTTGCTGGCTTGTGTAGGATGGTGGTGTATGACCCAGGCAAAGAGTCCATAGATGATGAAAGCTATAGCCATGAGCGAAACGAAAATAATCCCGTGCGTTGAAATTTGTGAGGCGCGGGCGTCAGCAGTCAGACCGAAGTCGGTTGGGAGCCAGGCTCCAAATAGC
The DNA here is from genome assembly GCA_035764225.1 of Ktedonobacteraceae bacterium. Taxonomy (GTDB): domain Bacteria; phylum Chloroflexota; class Ktedonobacteria; order Ktedonobacterales; family Ktedonobacteraceae; genus DASRHT01. The sequence goes on along the minus strand of DASTZT010000214.1, from coordinate 2,704 downwards.
GTGAGAAAAAATTTAGTCGGCAATTGATAAAAAGTTACACCTGCCAGACGTACCAGGGGCGCAATACTGATGAGAATACACAAAATAAAGGTAAGTGTAAATATCATCGGTATTTTTGTGCTTTTTGATTGCGTAGCTTGCTGATTGTCAGCGGGGTTGACATCCGGTGGGATTGTAGCTACTGGTTTTTTCATTATGCAGATCTTTCTCCTATACCATCCAACGATTCATCATAAAAAGTATACTCAATGTCACAAGCAAAGCCTGGAAAACTAGTACCAGTGCCTGATGTAATCGTGGATGACGAATGCCAAGAATAGCCAGTGTAATAAAGCCGGGAAATAGTTCTAGCACGAATCGCTGATTCGAGATCAGGGGATCGTGCTGTCCCGTGCTGGGGCTGATAAGGATATACAGCAAGAGTAGCCCCATCCAGAGCGTATAGCTTATGCGTAGCCTGGACCGCCCCAGGATCGCCAGCGCAATAAAAGCCAACGTGGCACCGAAATCAAGGAGCACATGGGCCTGGTTAAAAGAGCCGAACGGCTGATTCCAGAAAAGCTCGAAGATCGCCTGCCATATGCCCTGCCAGGGCCAGGAAAGATGACGGGCCCAGTGGTCCTGTACGGTAGCAAAAGCAATGGGATCGCCAGTTGTGTACCAACAGTAGAGGCTATAGAGCGCCGTACCAAGTGGAATCAACGCAACCGGGAAAAGCTCCGGTAGCAATTTTCTCCAGGCGAGGGGAGTGGACCGCTCTCTTGCTTGCCATAACTCGTACAGGTAAGGGATAACGAGCAGGATAGCTGCCGAACGGGTCAGAGCTGCCAGGAGTCCGCAGCAGCCTGCCCACCACCACTTCCGCCGCTGGAGCGCCAGAAACGTACCCGTTGTCAGCAACAGGAACAGCGATTCGTTGTAAGCTGCGAAAAAATAAAAGGCTGTTGGGAAAATACACAGATACAACACTGTTCTATATGCCACCTGTTCCCCTTCCGTCTCCCTGACCAATTGGTAGATGACCAGCATGGTTCCTAGCAAGGCTGCATTGCTCAGCAGCGTGCCGGCTGCCAGATAGCTCCAACTGCCAAGCGGGTAGGAGATGGCGGAGATGAGGAGGGGGAAGAGTGGAAAGAAGGCGTGATCGAACTTCGATTGATAGCCATACTGCGCTATTCTGACATAATTTGCCGCATCCCAATGATTCCACGTTGACAACAGCGCCGAGATGTTTACGGGAGTAGTTGAATCTTTTGGGGCTGTGAGCAAAATATAGCCAAAGTAGGTAATCAGGATCAAAAGCAGGCGCGTAATCAGAAATAGCCACGTAACGTCTTTGACCCAGGAGCCCTTCATCACCGTAAATAATTCCTCTATCCCAAAGTTTGGGCGATCTAAAAAATTAGTATTCGCTGTCATTTGGAAACGAAATGTTGTAGGGCGAAGTAACGCAGTATGGATGCCTCGTGCTCAGCAAAATAGGGTGATGGGTGATGGGTCATATATCAGGGGAGAGCGGAAGGCGGCGTTTCCGGGTGGTAGGAGAATGAGATGCCAGAAAGGCAACAAGATGGGCACAAAAAGTGCCCAGAAGTACAAATTATAGCGTATTAGACGCACTCGCGTAATGCGACGCTGCCGCTAATGCCTCGTAGCTTCATCAGTGCGACCACTTCGAGCTGGCGCACGCGCTCGCGTGAGATCCCCAGTTCCTTGCCAACTTCGAGAAGCGTGCGGCTCCGCCCATCGCCGATGCCGTAGCGTAACGTAATTACGGAACGTTCTCTAGGCGTTAGCAGGGCCAGGGCGCGATGGAGTTCTTCACCGAGTAGGTGTTGTGAGGCGGTTTCAGCAGGGGCAGGGGTGGTGCTATCTTCCAACGTGTCGGCGAGCGAATAACGTGCTTCATCGTCTACCGGAGCGTCAAGCGATACTGGCTGCTCAATCACACCCAGGAGATCTTTCACCTCGTCTACGTCGATATTGCAGGCCAGGGCGATCTGTTCGGGCAGCGGATCTAGCCCGTTTTCTTGTGAAAGCTGCGCCGCAACCCGACGCACTTTGCGTAAACGCGTTGCGACATGTTCGGGCAGATGGATCAGGCGAGATTGCTCACCTGCTGCTCTACTGACGGCCTGTCTGATCCACCAGGTGGCGTAGGTGCCGAAATGACAGCCGCGTTGATAGTCAAACTTTTCGGCGGCGCGCATCAGCCCCAGGTTTCCCTCCTGAATCAAATCAATCAAGGGTACCCCTGTACTAGTGTAGCGTCGCGCAATGGCGATAACGAGTCGTAAATTTGATTCGATGAGTTTGCGGCGGGCCAATTCATCTCCTGCCGCGACCCGTCGCGCCAGCTCGATTTCTTCCGTGTGAGTCAGCAGACCAAGACCCCGGATGTCACGCAGGTAACTCTGAAAAGCATCTTCAGCGCCCGTTGTGTGCTTGATTGCTGCTGTGTCCGCGCGTCTTGCGGAGGTATCTTCCAGAGCATCTTCATCTTCGTCATCGATGAGCTCGTCTGTTATCTCATCCTCACTGAGTAACGGCTCAGTAGTGTGCTCTGGTACGTGTCTATCCATCTCAATACTAAATTCAGACGCGATGACATTAGGAAGCCTGTCCATTGGTATGAAATTTGTGGTTGGCATGGTTCTACGGTCATCACTGACAGAATCAACAATTGCCATGACTCCACGCTCCC
>DASTZT010000213.1:0-9256 GCA_035764225.1 Ktedonobacteraceae bacterium | reverse complement strand
CATTGTGCAACTTTTAATCCGCCAGACAGAAAAGCTGCTCAATCAGAAGCCAACCATCGTTGGTGCCTCTGCATGGATGGATTCCGCGCTGCTTTCCTCAGCTGGCATTCCAACGGTGGTCTTCGGGCCGGGTGGGGATGGGGCACATGCCGTCGAAGAGTGGGCCGATCTTGAGCAGGTGGGGCAGTGTGCCGAGATATTGCTGACAACAATCCAACAGTTTTGCGCTTGATCGGCTAAAGTATGGGAGCCGTCTGACGTATGTTCAAAAATATGTCAGACGGCTCCCATCATTTGTTTATGCTATTTCTAGTGCTCTCTTCACTAAAAAAGTGTCACCGTTGAGCTGTTGCTATACGTGACAAATTTGAGGATGCAGCAGGATGGAAGAAAGAAGCCAGAGGTTGTAACAAGGAAAAATCCCTTGAGGTTCCCCGTTAAAAGGAGTCGATATATGCCGTACCGTGCTCTATGTGTTGACCAGGACCCACTGAAGTACTTTCTGCAAGACAATGATGCAGAGCCATCTATTCGCGTTGCCGATATTGTATTGCGCGAGAATAAAAGTCCTAAAGAGGTTTTCGCGCATATGATTCGGATTGCCACCGGCAGCAAATGGAGCCACTCCGCCATCTTCTACCTGATTAGTAACCCGCGAAAAGGTTTTGATAATACCTTTCTGGTAGAAGCATTAACCAAAGGTGTTCACCTCGCCAGTTGGCGCAACGAGGTGATCCCGTTTGAACAGTTCACCGTTGGTATCAAGCGTCCACGCCTGGATTGGTATGTAGAAACGCCTTATGAGGCTTCTCTCCATGAGCCTTGTAATCCGAGGGATGTGCCAGGCGTTGCTTACCTGCATCATGTACGGGGAATTGCGATGGACCAGCTTAACGGCCTCTATGACCATAAAACAGTGTTTGAGCTTACCGCGTTATATGCAGAGCGCGTGGCGAGACGCCATCTTGGCATGATTCCCCAGGTTGCCGAAGCTGCCGATGCGGTTGCGGGCTTCTTTAAGAAGTGGGATGAGAAAAGCTCCTCTGCTGAATCTATGCTGCGCTTCATTTGTAGCGGCCTGGTCCAGTATAGCTTTTTTGAGGCGTTGCGCGTGCGCATTAAGAATAATATCGATATTCCTGAAAATCGAGAGGCTGCGTTGAGCAACTTGAGTAACATGCAGCGCGTCATTTTCCGAGAAGATCCTGATGGCGTCATTCCAAACTATATCCGTCAGGTCCAGGCCGGTGAGCTGGATATTCACGATGCTGCGCCAGATGATGTGCTGGATCTGCTCAAAACCGCTACCCCGGCTGATTTCAACAACAGCCCGAATCTGGAATGGCGCTATGTGATCCTCAAAGGCGTCGTCTGGCAGATTGCTGAAGCCCCTGAGGGCTACCAGCCCCAGAGCGAAGATGAGGCGAGCGTGCTCGAATTGCTCGGCCCTGAGCATCCAGCCGTTGATAAAGAGTGGAACAAAGCTTGACAAACCGCAATACGAGCGGGTATCATTGGAGCAGAAAAAATAGTCAACGACCTGGAACGAGCGGAGTAGAAGGCACCGGGCTGCCAGAGAAGAGGGGCCACCGGGTGCAAGCCCCTTTCAGTTACAGCTTTCGAACGTGGCTCGTGAGTCGAAGATCCGAGACGCTGAGCGTAGTAAGATCTTTCGGGTGCAGCCCGTTATCGCTGCTATGAGGATAGTTGGTTCCAGGTTGGTTGGGTGAATCAGCTATCGAAACAAGGTGGTACCGCGAGCGCTGCCCTCGTCCTTGCGAGGTGGCAGCGTTTTTAGTCTGCAAAGGAGTACCTCCCAATGTTACCCAACCACTACAATTTCCACGAGGCTGAGCCGAAGCTGGCTCGTCTCTGGTCTGAGGCCGATCTGTACGCGTTCGATCCTCTCGGTTCCGGCCCCATTTTTACCATCGATACCCCGCCTCCCACCGTTTCTGGCGAATTGCACATCGGCCATTGTTACTCTTATACACAGACGGACGTGATTGCACGCTTTCACCGCATGCGTGGCGAACGCGTTTTTTATCCGATGGGTTTTGATGATAATGGCCTGCCCACAGAGCGGTATGTTGAGAAAACTATCCAGCGCCAGGCTACCAAGATGGAGCGTTCGGCCTTTATCGCCCAGTGTCTGAAGCTGATCGGGCAGACCGAGACGCGTTTTGAGAACCTGTGGCGTCGTCTGGGGTTGAGCGTTGATTGGCAGTATCGTTACTCGACCATTTCGCCTCAAGCTCAGCGCACATCGCAATGGTCGTTTATTCAACTCTACCAGGCTAGTCGTGCATATACACAATACGCTCCGACGCTCTGGTGTCCAGAGTGCCAGACGGCCATTGCGCAAGCCGAGCTAGACGACATGACGTTGCCGACGCTCTTCTCAACGCTGGCATTCAGCCTGCCGGACGGTGGTACGTTGCCGATTGCCACCACGCGCCCTGAGTTGCTGCCAGCCTGCGTCGCCATTTTTGTCCATCCCGACGATGCGCGTTACGCTCACTTGATAGGGACAACAGCGAGTATAGCGAGCGCGGGTTTCTCCCAACAGGCACGCATTGAGGTTCCGATTCTGGCCGATGAACGAGCCAATCCCGCGAAGGGCAGCGGAGCCGTGATGTGCTGCACCTTTGGCGATGCGACAGACGTTTCCTGGTGGCGCACGCATCAATTGCCACTGCGAGCTGCCCTCGGTCGTGATGGACGCATGACGGAGCTTGCCGGGCCGCTGGCTGGTTTACCGACTACGCAAGCGCGTCGGCAGATCCTTCAGCATCTGGCGGAGATAGGTTTGTTGTTGAACCAGGAAACCATTGAGCATACCGTCGGAACGCACGAGCGATGCGGGACGCCCGTTGAGTATCTGCACACGCGCCAATGGTTTATTCGCGTGCTGGATCAGAAGGAGCGTTTGCTTGAAGCCGGGCGTCAAATTCGCTGGTTTCCAGAGCATATGCACGTTCGCTATCAGCATTGGGTCGAGAATCTCCAGTGGGACTGGTGCATCTCGCGTCAGCGTTTTCTTGGCGTCCCGTTTCCCGCCTGGACCTGTCGCGCCTGTGGCGAGCTGGTTCTGGCGAGATTGGAGCAGTTGCCCATTGATCCGCGCACGACGTTACCGCAGCATCCCTGCGCCTGTGGCTCGACTGACTTTGCGTCAGAACTGGATGTGATGGATACCTGGGCAACGTCATCCTGTACACCTCTGATTATCGGGCGTTGGACCGACGATCCGGGCTGGTTTGCTCAGCACTTTCCTGCTGATCTGCGTCCACAGGCACACGATATTATTCGCACCTGGGCTTTCTATACTATCGTCAAAGCGCTCTATCATATCGGTAAAATACCCTGGAACTCAATTATGATTTCGGGCCATGCCTTATCGGCACAGCATGACAAAATCTCTAAATCGAAGCAGCACAAAGAGGCGGGACCACTGGAGCTGTTGGAGCAGGAATCTGCCGACGCATTGCGCTATTGGGCCACCTCGATAAAAACGGGCATCGATACAACCTTCAACCCGGAATTGTTGGCAACGGGGAGACGGCTGGTTACCAAGCTCTGGAATGCTTGCCGTTTTGCCGAGAGCCGTTTGCAGGATGGTGATGCAGCTTTGATAAAGGGCAGTGCGCCGCTTGCTACGTTATTGCCGACTGATCGCTGGTTGCTTTCTCGTCTGGCTCGCACGATTGCCTTAGCTACGAGCGAGCTGAGCAATAACGAGTATGCCGCAGCACGCTTAGCGGTTGAGCATTTTTTCTGGTCGGAGCTGTGCGATAATTACCTGGAACTGGTCAAGGCTCGCCTGTACCGCGACGATGAGCCGGGACGAGGAGCAGCGCAATGGGTACTTTATCAAGCCTTGCTCACCGTCTTGAAGTTGCTGGCTCCCTACCTGCCCTTTATTACGGAGGAGCTGTATCAGCAGATGTTTCGTAGCCACGATGGCGCTCCATCCATTCATCGTACGACGTGGCCTGCTGAAGAGCCGACCTGGATTGATCCGGCGGCAGAGGAGATCGGAAAGGCGCTGTTGGAGTTGTTGCGCCAGGTTCGTCGTTATAAGGCTGAGCACGGCTTATCCGTCGGAGCTGAGCTGGATAGCTTGCGCATTCAGGTTCAACCGTCGCTCTATGCAGCTTTGCAAGAGACCCTGGTCGATCTCAAAAGCGCGACCCGCGCTCGCACTATCGCTCTAGAGTTGGAAGCATCGGGAATCAGTGAAGAGATATCGCTGTCTCTCGGCGCTCCAGGTTTGACTTTGCGTTTGTGATAAAGAAAGGGCCAGGGATATGTAATAGCTATCCCTGGCCCTTTTACAGATCTTCTCTAGATGCGGCTAGATCAGTTTCCAGCCACTAATGGCCAGCACTGTTGCTATAATGGGACGCATAAAGCGATCAGGAATATATTTACTAAACTTGCTTCCCAGAAATACCCCTGGAAGCGAGCCGATGAGCAATAGGAGCACGATGGTCCAGTTGATAGTATTTGATACCAGATAGCCGATCACGCCTGCCGCCAGCAGCATAAAGGCCTGGAAAATGTCCGTGCCAACCAACTCTTTTGGCCCAAGCTTCGGGAAAAGGAACGCCATTGATACAATAATGAGGGTACCACTGCCGACCGAGGTCAAACCAACCAGGAAGCCTACAACAGCGCCTATGAGCACGGTTACTGGCGCACGATAGCGTTTTTCCCACAGGCTAACACTATGTATTGTTTTCCCTGCCAGGACAACCTGCTTCTCTTTCTGCATGCGTCTCTGCTCCATGTGTCGCAGCAGAAAGGGTTTCAGCACAAGCAGGGCTGCGACAATGATCAGAGTAAAACCGAGGGCATGCAGGATAAACCCGTTTACAAAATTGCCGTAATGTTGACGAATATACTGGACCAGCCCGACGCTTAGCAATGTCGCTGGAACGCTTCCTGCCGCCAGCAAAAGAGCGATTTTGAAGTTGACTGTCTTGTGGCGAATATGCACAATAGAGCCTACCGCTTTTGTCACGGTGGAATAGGCAATATCCGACCCGATGGCCCAGACTGGAGGAACGCGGAAAAAGAGGATCAGGATCGGTGCCAGAAGCGAACCGCCTCCCATACCTGTCAGTCCGACAAGAAAACCGACCAGCAAACCAGCAATTGAAATACGATAGTCCAAGTTTCTGCCTCCGTAATCGATGTTACCAACGCACGCCAGTGGAGCAACATTGATCAGTCTTGAAATGAAACCACAGTTACAATCTCTACACAGAGCATACTCGTAACTCCAAGAGAAGTCAATAGATATTATTCTTAGATTATCCTTAGGAGGGCAGGACAATCGCCCAGGCAGCCATAGCTGGGTAGTGCAACAAACGTTACATGAGGTTATGTGCTCGCTTGCTTATTCGAATAATGGAGGCGTGGTGACCAGAGGGCTTAGTTTGCGCGGGGTGCCATCGCGTTTGATCAAATAAGGATTAAGGATGCCATCTTCGTCGGTGGGTGTGAGTTCGGCCTCCTGAATGAAGCGGGATGGTAGCGCATCGCTACCCCGGTACCGCAGAATAGAGGAGAGGAAGAGCAGTTTTTGTGCTCGCGTAAACGCGACATAGGCCAGGCGGCGCTCTTCCGCAATCCCGGATATGGCAATCGGCCCATCTTCCGCTAGCGTAAAAGAGCGGTGATGTGGGAAAATTCCTTCCGTGAGTCCCATTACGAAAACAACCTTATTTTCCAGCCCTTTGGCCTTGTGGACCGTCATCAGGCTAACGCAATCGCGTTTGTTCTTGCTGCTATCCTCGGCCCGCTCCTTGAGCTGAGCCATAGCGGTGAGAAAGTGACGAATGGTGTGGTGACGCTGAGCGATCTGCGTCAATTCCTCTAGCTCGTCGTAGCGTCCTTCCGAGCGCGTTTCTTCGTGATGCGTGGGCGTCTCGGCCTCTTCTTCCTGGTTCTCTTTATGTTTGCTATCATAATGGCGCAGATGCGTATCGTAGGCATATTGCCGCAGTAATGTAATTGCCGTTGCCGGATGGTTGTTACATTGGGTCGCTACCTTTTTAATCAGGGCCACAAGATCTTTCACTCCGAGCTGGTATTCGGCTGCGATAGTGTATGCCTGCTCGTCGCAAAATTGCAGCAGAGGCCGCCCGGCTGAGAAGGCCGTGAGATTGCCATAGAAGGTGGGCGTGAAGCGATGGGATGTTTTCCCGGTACGGGCGAAATACTCCTTAGAGGGAATATTGGCAATGGTGCGGAATGCTGCGTTCTGCTCGCCGCAGTGCATAGGGGTAAACACGTCGTCCCATTTTTTCGGCTCTGGTCCCTGACGGGAGGCCAGATACTCTTGATGCATGCGTATGCCGTCAATCAACGCCAGATAAGCCAGCATATCGCGTGTGGTTTTGCGCTTGAAAAACGATGAGCCGCCGATGCTCCGGTAAGGGATGCCTCCGCGTGCCATCGCGATTTCTAATGAGGCGAGATGGTGGTTTGTGCGCGAGAGCACGAAAATATCGCGATAGGAAAGTTCTGCTTGCTGTTCGCGCCATGCCCGAATGAGGGTATTGATGCGTGTGGCGATGCCATCGGCTTCGTTCTCCTGATCTTCATAGGCGGTGACGCATACCGGCGCGCCGTCTGGTTGCGTGGGACGCAGCATTTTCTCGAAGCCAGGAGCGGTCTCGTTATGCGCGATTAAACTGTTGGCGGCTGCGAGGATCTGAGGGGTTGAGCGGTAGTTGTGCTCGATGCGATAGATTTTGCCCTTTGGATACATCGTCTGAAACGAGAGGATCGATGCCTCCGGGCTGGCTCCCCTGAATTGATAAATAGCCTGATCGGGATCGCCCACGACGACGACATTTTGCTTGGGGGCCGCGAGATACTGGATCAGTTGGTACTGCGAGGGGTTGGTGTCCTGGGTTTCGTCAACCTGGAGGTAGAGGTAGCGCGTCTGCCAGGTTTTGCGGAATTTGGGACTGCTTTCAAGCAACTGAAGCGGCACGTAGATCAGGTCCGACAGATCGTACAGCTTTTCTTTTTGCTTGGTCTGTTCATAGCAGACGAAAAATTCTTGATATCGTTCAGCCAGCTCGGTCTCGATCCCCAGGTGAGAACGGAAAAAATCGGTCGATTGAGCTGGCTTGACCATTGCTTCTTTGGCGCGATCTATGGCTGCCAGCACACCCGCAATCTCAATCTCCCAGTTCATCCCACGCGAACGGTTGCTACGCCAGGGACGAATAATATCTTCCGCCAGCCATTGACGCGGATCGCCGCTGATAAGCCGCTTGTTCAACTCTTGAGGCATCCATTGCAACTTCTCGCGCAACATATGATGACCGAGGCCATGAAAGGTCACGACACGCACAGCTTTGATCGCCTGACTCGTTATCCCACGCGCTTTTAACGCCTTCATCGCTCGTTTCTCCATCTCATCGGCTGCGGCCCGCGTGAAGGTGACGCAGAGAATCGCTTCTGGTGCAACACTCTCTTCAGCGATCAGGCGCACAAGGCGCTGTACCAGGATCGATGTTTTGCCTGTTCCTGCGGCGGCAATAAAGGCTGCCGGGCCATCGGTATGAGCGATGGCGGCTGTTTGTTGAGCGTTGGGGCTAAAAGATACTGCTGGAGCGGTGCGTGTATTCGTCTTTCGTCCTGATCCTTGAGAAGTCATCCTGCAACTATTTCCTATGCTATTTAGAATTTTTGTCTCACACGAGTACGTAATATAACATGTTGCGCGATGGCCTGGCAATGGGTATTTTTGGTCTCGAACCCGCTTTTTGTGTACTCGTGTGCGTGCCATCTAGCCTCATCCTGGCTAGAATAGGAGCAGTTGCTAGAACTGGCGACGTATGAAAAGCTCTAAGAAAAACGTTTCTAGGATCGAGCTTGCGGTGTTACTTTTATCTTCAACGAAGCGATACAATAAACACTGATAAATACTATCTGTCTATTGTCTAGTGAGGAGCGAGCATGTTCCGCAATCTAAGCGCAATTGAGATTGCTGAGGGCGCATTGCTGGCGGATATCGCCGTGATTTTTCAATTGCTGAGCATATATCTTCCTGTTGGTGGCATATTTTTTCATCTTCCCACCTTTATCGTCTTCGCTCTGCTGGTATTGCGGCGCGGCCTCTACGTTGGCATTCTGGGGCTATGCGTGGCGCTTTTTATTACCGGCGTAATAACTGGCCAGGCCCTGCCGATCATGTTCTTATCGGGTGCTGGGGGGCTTTTTTTAGGTATCACGATGAAACTGCGTCTGCCCCATATTCCTCTGCTCCTGCTAGGCATCACCGGAGGCGCTCTGAGCCTTTATGGATTACTGCTCATCCTCACCATACTCACGGGGCAATCTTTGACGATGACGATCCTGGATCTGCATCGTGCTTATAATGCGGTTGTCTCACTCGTAGGGGTGCTGGCGACCCATCTTGGGCTGGGGACGTGGTGGAAACAGAGCCTGCAACCTTTCTTTGCCTGGCTGGCAAACCTCCTCTTTACCTACTGGTTGATAACCTTCTATCTCGCTCTCTGGGCGCTCCTAAGCCCGTTTGTCTTTCTCATCTATGTGATGACGAACTGGTTTATGCGTCTGCTCGGCTACGATGTCCGTCCATTTCCGGGAGTCAGGTTCGAGAAGCTGATGCATCGTTTGGCGCGTGGCTTGATAAAAAGCGGCATCAGGCGCGGGCTCATCAAGAGATCGGGAGCGAAGGCATGAGTTCAGCGCCGTTGATCGATATTCAGCAGATCAGCTATGCCTATCCGACCCCCAAAGGGAAAAAGGGTGCCGTGCAAGCTGTTGCCGCGTTGCGAGAGGTGAGTCTTCAGGTACAGCAGGGAGAGTATCTGGTAATATTGGGACATAATGGGAGCGGGAAATCCACATTGGCGCGTCATTGCAATGCTTTGCTGCTCCCTGATGCTGGTCGCGTCCTGGTGTCGGGACTCGATACCTGCGATGTCACCAAACAACGGGCCATTCGCGAGCGGGTGGGGACCATCTTTCAAAATCCCGATAATCAAATCATTGCGACGGTGGTTGAAGATGACGTGGCCTGGGCATTGGCTGTACGCGGTTTGCCTAGATCGGTCATTCGTGAGCGCGTTGAGGCGGCGATGGCGGCTGTAGGCATTACGCATCTACGTCAACTGCCACCGCATAAGCTCTCAGGGGGGCAGCGTCAACGCCTGGCTATCGCGGGCGTGCTGGCATTGCGCCCTCAGTGCATTATCGCCGATGA
>DASTZT010000212.1:0-3866 GCA_035764225.1 Ktedonobacteraceae bacterium | reverse complement strand
ATTGGACGCGCAGTAGCTCCCCGATTCATCGTGGGAGGTCGGTACGAAAGGGAATCTCTCCCCATTACAGGGGAAACTGAAATGCCCTGCCCGATTGCTTTTAGTGGCTTGCAGTAAGGCCCATATTTATGCGATAACGCTAAGAGAGCAGCAGACGCGTCACAACTGTACGCGTCTGCATTGCTTCAGAAGCAAAGTATGCGTAGGAGCAAAACATGCGTTTAGGATTGAACATAGGATCAACGAATACACAACATAGGCCTATTGGCGACTACTTTGCCCGCGTGGCTGAACAGGCCGATCAAGCGGGCTTTGCAACATTAGTGCTGCCGGACCACTTTACGCTCCGACCAGAGAGTACGCCGTGGCTCAGAAGAGATGAGCACGCCCCCACGCCAGCCGTCACCAATTTTTTTGAAGCCTGGAGTGTGCTGGCTTTTATCGCGGCTTGCACGAAACGCATCAAGCTCAGTACGATGGTCTCTGGGATCACGATGCGTTACCCTGCGGTGCTGGTGAAAACGGTAGATACGTTGGACGCGCTCTCGAACGGTCGTGCGTACCTGGGAGTGGGCGCGAGTCCCGACTTTGGGGCTGATGAGCATCAGCGCATGGGGTTGCCGTTTCCACCTGCGCGTGAACGGGTTGCACGTCTAGAAGAGGTTCTCCAGATGGCTCTGCAACTCTGGTCAGGGGAGGATAAACCGTTTGAGGGAACCTATTACCAGCTCACGAGTACCATTGGAACTCAGCTGTTTGTTCAGCACCCGCACCCGCCTATTTTGATTGCAGGCCAGGGCAATAAAATGTTGCGCCTCATGGCTCAGTATGCTGATGCGATCAGCATCGGCTTTGGCCGAGGGCTCGATGATCTGCGGGAGAAGCTAGAGATTGTGCGTAGGCATTGTCAGGCTTTGAACCGTCCGTACGAGCAGATCGAGAAAACAACGCTCTTTATGACTCCTGTGGTGCAGAATGGTCGTTTAGATCCGGCGGCCCTTGATTACATCAGAGCATTGGGTGAGCTGGGCATTGATGAAATCATGATCCGCGCTCCCACCGATCCGGCAACCTTCGATCTGCTCGCCACAGAACTGCTCCCGATAGTGGAAAAAATCCCTGTTGCCGGGCGCTGAAGCTTTACTTTTTCTCTTTGCTCTGGTAGGATACCAAAAGAAGATCAGACGATAATTTTCAACGCAATCAAGGAAAAAGACTGTATGCCGGCAAATCGCTAACCTTGTGTCAAAAATTCCCATATCCGGGAAAACAATCTAAAAGCGAAAAGAGCAAGCTGTCCCATCAAAGGTAGCTTTGCACGTATTTGCTTGCGGATGGCACACGGTTAGCAGTTTCTCTATGGCTGGCGGCTTTTTCCTTTTTTTGCGGCCTCCGACCTGCCCTTTCCCGAAACGAAACATGCGAAACCCACCTCTAAGCATCCTTTTCTCAATTTGAGATGCAATTTTGACACAAGGTTCCTCTCTTTCAGCCTTGTTCAATCTTTCTTTCCCCATATTTTTGAGAAGAGGAACGCTATGAGTATAAAAAAACAGGTCAGACGTAAAACACAAACGCAGCCATATCTCTTGTCCGGTGATGTTTTGCCAGGTCTCAAGCCATTTGCTTGCCAGGAAATAAAGAATCGTTATCCCTCACAGGTGGTTTTGCAACCATCCGATGATCCTGCCTCTATCTATTTTCACTACACAGGAGAGCTTCAAGAGCTTTTCTCATTGCGTACCGTTGTTGCCGTCTATCTCGTCCTGCGATTCCCCATCCCCCGCCCACGCGCGTTACTTGGGCATCAGCAGTATCAGCAGGTGCTCCAGGGTATCAAGGAAGTGCGCCTCTTGCACCATATTGCAACTTTTAGCGGCTTGAGAATCAGCGCAGCCGGGGAAAATTCCTCCGTCTTTGCTCAACTCAAGGAACAATTGAGTCAAGATACGGGATTGCCCGTTATTGAGGAGGGGGATTTGCTGCTCCGTGTGCGACCCGCATCGATACTTCAATCTGGCTGGGAGGTGCTGATTCGCCTGACTCCTCGTCCGCTCTCCACACGACCCTGGCGCGTTTTCAATATGAAAGGAGCGTTGAACGCAACCGTTGCAGCCGCGATGATTGAGCTGACCCACCCTGACCCAACAGACCGCTTTCTCAACCTGATGTGTGGCTCCGGCACATTGCTGGTAGAGCGTTTGCAGAGATGTCCGGCGGCGGTAGCAGTGGGATGCGATCTGAATACGGAGGCTTTACAGGGAGCACAATTGAATCTGGAGCGAGGGGGCGTTGCCAGAAACGTGCTACTTTTCGCCTCTGACGCCACCGACTTGCCATTTCTCCCCGGCACCTTTACCGCTCTCTGCGCTGACGTTCCCTGGGGACAATTGACCGGCTCTCATCAGGCCAATAAAACGCTCTATCCGCAACTGCTTTCCGAAGCGGCTCGCCTTGCTGCCCCGCATGCTCGCTTTATTCTCTTAACGCACGAAATTACGCTCTTTGAGGACGTATTGCAGCAATTTAGCGATGTGTGGAAGATGCAGGAGGCGATTAAAATCTTTCAGGGAGGGTTACACCCCAGGATCTATGTGTTGCAACGAGCGACTACCGAAACCCGATCTGGAATTTTCCCTTTTTCTGGCGTATGATGCATGCCATAGACCATTTTTAAGCAGAAGTTATGATTGTATAAGCATATATCATAGCACCGATGAAAGGATATGTTTTTGGAACTATCAACTGCTGGCCTGGTTTTAGCTGCTGACGCTGCTATTGACCTGCAAATGCATACGACGTACAGCGATGGCACCTGGACTGCTGAACAGTTAATTGACTATCTGATGAGCGAACAATTCGGTCTGGCTGCCATCACCGATCATGATCGTGTGGATACCGCCGTGCTGCTACAACGTCTCGCGCTACAAAAACAACAGCCCATCCTGGTAGCCGTGGAGGTCAGTACGTTGTGGAAAGGCGAGGCGACCGACGTGCTGTGTTATGGTTTTGATCCCGAAAAGAGTGTATTGCAAGACCTGACGGAGGATGTTACGCGCCGCCAGCAGGAGAACACCAGGGAGGTCTGGGAGAACTTACAAAAGGCCGGTATCTCCTTTCCAGATCCGCAAGAACTGGATACCCTCCTGGCAAAGCCGAGCTCGCAACAACCCCATGAACTGGTGGCCCTCTTGAAAAAGCTGGGCTACGGGACAGCGGAACCATCGGCGGGAACTTTGATCACAGATGCTGGTTTCTCCAGGGCTACCAGCGATATTGCTGAGGTTTGTGATGCCGCTCATCGTAGTGGAGCGGTCTGCCTGATTGCCCATCCTGGACGGGGCGAGTGGGAGACCCGTTATGATACCAATTTGCTTGATGAACTGCGCAAAGAAGTTCCCATCGACGGCCTGGAAGTTTATTATCCTGCTCATACGCCAGCACAGATTGCGACGTATCTCGATTATGCCCGCAAGCATCACTTGCTCGTCAGTTCCGGCTCCGATTCGCACCATCCCACAAACAAGCCGATCAAATACCGGGCGGAACTCAGCCGCGATCTTTTAGAGCGCGTTGGCGTCGAAGTCAAATAGCCTTGCATCGATCAGCAGAATCAGGATACAATGCAATAAATTAGCTGGAAGGAAACACCAGGTGTACGCCCACTATTGACGCTGAGACGCTTTACCATATACATTCACTCGACCGCATCTCACCAGCGTTTTTGCTGATGAGCCTTTTTGTTGTTGTTTTGTAGCAACCTGCTACGTTGGTCTTTCCTGTTATTGCTCCTATGCTTTCCCTTCGATTCGTGCTCCTCCACCCAGCAGGGCAAGCGCAAGGCCCCCTCACCTCACTGCCCTGCC
>DASTZT010000211.1:0-10802 GCA_035764225.1 Ktedonobacteraceae bacterium | reverse complement strand
GAAATCTCACATACGGTTGCGGGCATTGAAGTACCTCCTAAAAGTTTTGGAAAAATTTTTCCTAAAAGACGACGATAGAGCAATCCTTGTTCATGACGTTAGCTTCCCACCGAAGCGCTGAGTTTCAGACCGATCTTCTGTTCGACGGCTTTGAGTTCTCGCACTGCGGCCTCCATATTATGGCCTGACTTCTGCCAATCGACGACTTTCTGCTCGTTGGGGGTCAACCCTCCCTGGAGCCAGAGAGCTTCTAGCCAGGTCTTCACGCCATCAAAACTCGCGTCCTTGATAGGGGTCACATGAGCCAATTGAGAGTCCTCAGATAGCCCCAGAGCATAGCTGAACAGCTCATGCAGCTTGCCGTTGGGCGGCAGACATGTGAACAGGGCGAGCAGCGTTTGAATCTGGCGAATCTCATCGCCGTTGAATGCATTGTTATGTGTGTCCATTCCTGGTCCCCTTTCATCGGGTAATGTCAACATGATGAGGTGACTCCTCCTGAGAACCAAATGATGTAATGGAATAGCCTCATGAAAACATGTACAGCTATTCCTCAGACAAGAAGAGTTGCCGTTTCCCAGGAGAGATCACATCAGCCCCTGCATCTGGCTCTCTGCCTGCCTCACCGATGAGTTATCAGCGTGCATAGCCAGGAGCAGTGCTGCGCTCATCTCCAAAACAGTGCGGCTATGGCCTTTGAAAGCTGGTCGGAGGCAGATCAATTCCCTCCTCTCCCACCGACGTAGTTTCCTCCATTGCGCTCTGTTTTTATTGTATATGCACCATAAAATTAAAATTCTCAGATCCTATTTCGCCAGGGAAGTGAGTCAGGTCGTACCCCGTTTCAGCTTGGTACCAGTGGGTTTTCAGCGTAGGGCCAAGGAGATCCACCTGCGTGCGCTCTTGTTCCTCAAGAACCGTATGATCAAAACCGCTTGTCGCAGAGTTCCAGGCAGAGGGCATATTTCCAGACCAGCCGATCTCGTACCGCATCAGCGGCCTGGCGGTCGGTTAACCCTTCCATAAATTGAAAGATGGTGACCAGAGCCAGCCGCCAGGGAGAAGGCAGGTTGACCGTGGGTTGGAAACAGGTCAGCAAACGCCTCATCGGTGTCAATGATTCCGAGCGTGTCTCGTATCTGCATGAACACATTGCCACGGGGAAAGACAGCATGAGCAACACGGACGACTTCTTCTGGAATTGGCGGAATCGGCAATACTTTGTCTGGCTGAGCGGAAGAGGGCAGGTGCAGCGTGCTCGCGCAACCCGTAGGTGCGTCCACCATTTGCTCTTGCCTGGGTGAGGATGGTATCATAGAAAGAGTGTCGCGTGTCGGTGGCGGACAGCGTCAGACATGGAGGCACCATACTGTGAGAGGATAGACATGTCTATCAGATTCAACCACACGATCATTGCTGCCAGAGATCGGCACGTCTCGGCAGCCTTCTTCACGCACCTCTTTGGCCTTCCCGAACCAACCGCCTGGGGGCCATTCGTCTCCGTCAGGCTGGACGAGGGCGTCTTCCTCCAGTTCGCTGAACCAGGCATCAACGACATCCAGATGCAGCATTACGCCTTCCTTGTCGATGACCGGAGTTTCGACGAGATCTATGCGCGTATCCTCCAAGGTGGGATCGACCACTGGGCCGATCCCCAGGCGACCCTACCCGGTCGCATCAATACCAATCATGGCGGACGAGGCGTCTACTTCCGCGACCCAGCAGGGCACGGCTTAGAAATCCTCACCCGCCCCTATGGTTCGGCCACCTAACGTGTGAATCCAAATTTTAAACGGGTCATACATAATTCTGGTGAAGCTTGCTTGCTGAATTTTCGTTGAAAAATCGTTCTACAAAAAGAGGGGAAAAACGGAGAGACCGCAAAACTCAGGTAAAATCCACAAAGATCGTCCCTGGTGTATTTACTGATTTTCAGCTATACTTTCTTTAGAATGATCTGATCTCTATCTTTCCCGCCTATGTATTGAAAACGGGTGAAAAATCGGAAAGAAAGAGGAAAGGAAGCCAATTTGAGCCTCTTCAATGACAGGGATGAGGAACAGAGGGCATTCGCTGTAATGCCACGCCGCGAGGTGTTGATCAAGGGCCTGATAGCAGGAGCAGGGGCGGTGGGCCTGGGTCTGCTGGGGCAGATGTCGGCCTTCGCATCACAAACCGGTGCGAAAGTGCATGTGGTGGGACTTGGTACCGATCAGGTTCTCTACCATACCATTCACTTCGCGAATGGGACGTGGGCACCCTCCTATGGCATTATCAATGCGCAAGAACGCAACGGCGGTTTGCGCTTCAACGACGTGGCTTGTGGAGGCGTAAGCGATCTGCAAGTCGTGGCGTCTGATGCGAGTGGCAATGGTATTCTGTGGCATACCATCCGCAGCAATTTGAATGGGTCCTGGTCGGGCAGTTTTGGCAATGTCAACGCTCAGATGGGCAACGGGAGTTTGCAATTGACCTCCCCTAGCTGCGCAGTGTCCGATAGCGGGAGGTTGCACCTGCTGGCCCTCAATAGGGCCGATAACACGCTCTACCATACCATTCGGGAGACGAATGGGTCCTGGCAGGGCTTCTTCGGCCAGGTTCCAGGGACGCTGAATTTCAAAAAAGTAGGGTGCGCGGCACTGGGAGAGGATCTGCATGTGGTGGCCATCGACAACAACGGCACATTGTGGCATACCATTCGTTTCAATAGCAGTTTTAGCTGGCAGTCTGGTTTTGACAATGTCAACGCTCAGATAAGCAATAGTGCCGGTTTTGTTGCTACGTCGGTAAGTTGTGTTTTCACCGGAACCACACTCAATGTTGCGACAACGAACGATAGTGGCTTTTTCACGTTTACCAGCAGGGACTCCTCCGGGACCTGGCAACCCCTTGCAGGCGTGATTGAGGCCTCCCATCTCTTTCTCAACGAGGTTTCCTACGCAAATTTGCAAAATGGGTTGATGCTGGTCGGGGTTGGTTTCGATAGCTCCCTGGATTATAGCATTCTCCCCCCCGGTGCGACCTGGCCTGGCAGTTTCTCTTTGCTCAGGGTCAACGATCAAGAGAGCAACGGCAGCGGCCACTTCTTCAGCGCCGTTGCGTGTGCAGGGACAATCTAGGGGCCACTCGACTGGGAGGGGCAGAACATACTCTCAGGCAGTCGAATGGGTTGAGGGGGACTGTTTTTGCCGCAAAAAGAGAGAAAAGCACTACGGTATTGGGGTTGTCCTCGCAGACCTGGCTGAGCTATCTCCCGGAAAACGAAAATACGAGGAAAATGAGCGCACCCTGGTGAGACAAAGGCGATCAGGTCGGTTTTTTCACCTCTGTTTTCTGAGCGTGAGAGAGCAGACCAGGAAAGCATTTGTGCGTGAAAGAGAAGAAAGAAGGCCGAAGAACAGATGCCAATGCAGATTAGCAGCTATGTGCTCACTTGCCACACCACCTCTTTTACCGCTTTTTCTTATTTTCTTGTATTTCGTTTTCCGGGAGATAACTCTAGGAGGCTTTGTGCCTCTGTCCTATTTTTTCACTGATCTCGGTGTGAGGTCGAGTTGGCTTAGTAATAATCTCGGCGATGCCGTTCGCGTTCCTCAAAACGCTCTTCGGCTCGTAGCTCGCGACGAAGTTCTTGTTCCTGCCGACGCTCCTGGTTCAGTTCCTGTTGAAGGTAGCGCTCCTGGGAGGCCTGATTGTTGTTGTATTGCTGGTTCCCGTATGTGTTCTGGTGGTGAGACAACATATGCTTAGCTACCAGGCCAGTCAACCCTATGGCACCAGCCAACAGCAAAGGGTGGCTAAAGACGCGCTGAAGCATATTGGGCTGCTCTTGTCCCAGACGGAGGAAGCTTTGGGCCATTGCGCCTGGGTTATTTGGATCCATGGAGTACTGTGGGGGCATTTGCTGAGCGAGAACAGCACGTTGCTCATAGGGCATCTGTGCAAAGTGTTGCTGAAAGAGCTGTTGTTGCATATCCGGTGGAGCGCCTTGCATAAACTGCTGTAAGTATCCCAGAGCCTGATGGTGGTCAAATCCGTTGTAGTTGCCTGTCTCATAGGCCTGTGCATACTGCTGGTACATTGGTTGATTATTTTGATCGAATGGCCACATGTGCCTACTCCTTTGCTAAAAGAGAACGTGTGAGCTTCTCTCATCCAAGAAAAGAGATGACAAAGTCAGCTCAGCGTCTCACGAACGCCAATGCAAAACGTACCATGTTTCTTGCGCGTTTGTCAATGCATGCGCAGATACTCCCAGGGCTGTTGCAAAGTCCACCAGGCTCTCTCATGCGACCAAGAGCGCTAAAGCTTTGTCGAACTGATAGTCGAAAGCCCGTGGAGCGCGAGGCAGATGGTTCTCCCCTGGATGGGCTACTCAGCCGATAGCCGTTTGGAGGAGGTGAGGCAGGCATTGAGCCAGTTTGAGGTCTCTCAAGGCTTCGTGGCTCCGGCAGAATTCTTGCTGGGGGTGGGAAGCAAAAAAATGAGGCCATGCTGACTCTTCTCTGCAAGATACGATACTCCTGAGGCAATGCATATAATATGCTCATAAGAGGCACTATGTCCAAAGATGTCCAGAGCTTTGTCTCAACGTGTCAGCATATGTCCTGGAAAAAGGGAGGATTTCCGGCTATATTACTTCTGTTTCCTGGAAATGATATCAACAAGCCATTTGGATGCCAACACGTTTGTGAAAAAATGCCTGGTTGGTACTGTGGTATTAAAATATACCTCTATAACCTTTTTTTGCTGGTTGAAGACATTTTTCTTGGCAAGAAAGATTGGCAGAGGAGTAACCAGGGAAAATATCCCATTCGTAGAAGCGTGTGCTCCGATGGGAGCTTCATATAACACTATCTTCCAACAGTTGCCAGGTTGGAATGGTGGAGCATGTGTTATATCACTCTATCATTTGCTTGTACACGAAAGGCTGTTCCTCCTTCACGAAAGGATATAGCAATCTGATGGTGCCCCCTATCGATACATTTTGTAACAGTATCCCCTGGTATCTTGTCCAATGTAAAACAGGAAAAGAGTATTTTGCTATTACTATGCTAAAAAAGATCATGGAACTTCCTGTCTATCTTCCTGAAAGTCAAACATATGTTCATGGTGAGTTACGGCAAATTCCATTTTTCCCCGGTTATTTTTTTATTCAAGCTGACTTGCAGAAGATTTCTCGTCGTGTTATCAATACCAGTCCTGGTATCTTACATATTGTAGGATTTGACGAAGACCCACAGCCAGTGCCACATGCTGTAGTGAAGATGATCGCTGAACGACTAGAAGAATTAAAGGAACGCGAGAACCAGGCTGCTTATGAATTCCATTTAGGAGATATAGTGTGCATGAAACGGGGTTCTCTACAAGGGTTGGAAATGATTTTCTTGGGACCAATGGATTCTCGGAAAAGAGTATTTGTGCTTCTTGAGCTTATGGGTCGATTGAAGGAGGTTTCTGTCGATGCTGCATTGCTGGAAAAAGTCTCTAGTGGACCGAAGAGTCAACAAAATTTGGCTGTTCGACAACGAAGGTCCACACGGGGAAAAGGGAGAAAAATAAAACGATCTGATAGGAGGCTACGTGATGCAGACCCAACCCTTGAATATACAAGCGCTCATTGAACTATGGGCCACGCGCACACCCAATGGTATAGCTATTACGGCCCCTGGACGATCCCCTCTGACATATCAAAAGCTTTACGATCATATTAACTATGTTAGAGCAGAGTTAAATGCAATGGGCATAGGTTATACAGATCGCATTGCTATTGTTCTTCCTAATGGTCCTGAAATGGCCGTGGCTTTTGTCACTATGGCCTCCTGTGCAGCTACAGCCCCACTGAATCCGAATTATCAAACTCAAGAGTTCGAATTCTACCTTTCTGACTTGGGAGCCAAAGCTTTAGTCGTTCAATCGGGAGTAGCATCAAAGTCAATACATGTAGCTCAAAAACTAGGCATTCCTCTAATCGAACTGTGTCCTGTTTGGGAAGCGGAGGCTGGCCTCTTCACACTTACAAGCAAATATGTATTACCTATTATGCAAAGTAAGGTCGCACAACCTGATGATGTGGCATTACTGTTATATACCTCAGGTACTACCTCAAAATCCAAACGTGTTCCCTTGACCCACGCAAATCTTTGCAGTTCAGCTTACCATATTCAGAAAGTCCTTGAACTAACTTCAGACGATAGATGTCTCAACATCATGCCATTATTCCATATTCATGGACTTGTCGCTGCAATACTTTCATCGCTAGCCAGTGGAGCAAGTATAGTTTGTACTCCAGGATTTTTTGCACCCAGGTTTTTTGAATGGATAAAAACATTTTGCCCTACATGGTACACCGCAGTACCTACTATGCATCAGGCCATTCTAGAACAAGCTGCGTCTCATAGTGAAACCATTATGAGTTGTCCGCTTCGCTTTATTCGCTCGTCTTCTGCTTCCCTCCCATTGCCGGTTATGAGGGGACTAGAAACTACATTCGCTGTTCCTGTGATAGAAGCCTATGGGATGACAGAGGCTTCACACCAGATAGCTAGCAATCCATTACCTCCTTATGAGCGTAAAGCAGGCTCAGTTGGAAGAGCGGCAGGGCCAGAAGTTGCTATTATGGATGATGAAGGCAATTTCCTCTTATCAGGCCAGGTAGGTGAAATAGTAATCCGTGGACCGAATGTTATGTCCGGTTATGAGAATTATCCATTAATCAATAACAGTGCATTTACAAATGGTTGGCTGAGAACAGGCGATCAAGGCTTTTTAGATACTGATGGCTATCTTTTCATTAAGGGACGCATCAAGGAGATTATTAATCGCGGTGGCGAGAAAATCTCTCCACGGGAAGTGGATGAGATACTGCTCAATCACCCTGATGTGGCACAGGCGGTAACTTTTGCAATCCCTCACGACAAGCTAGGAGAGGATATTGCTGCGGCTGTTGTGTTGCACAATACGGTACCGATAGCAGAAAAAGAAATCCGAGAGTTTGCTTCTAGATACCTTGCACCTTTTAAAGTACCAGGTCACATAGTGATTTTAGAAGAAATACCCAAAGGACCTACGGGTAAAATACAACGTATCAATTTAGCTAAGCTACTAAATTTGGCTCTCTCTCATAGAGACCGGGAGAAACTAGAAGAAAGTTGCACATTGCCCTCTACGCCAGTAGAAATAGCATTGGCGCAGATATGGAGTCAAGTGTTATCTATCGACCTCGAACACATTGACGTTCATCAAAACTTTCTCGAATTAGGGGGAGACTCCATGTTAGCCACTCAAGTTATTGCACGAATACGCGATACCTTTCAATTAGATTTATCCTTTTTTGCCTTTTTTGAGATGCCCACTGTGGCTAGTCTGAGTGTCTTTATTACACAAAATATAGCGGAAGAAACCTGAGTTCGTAAATACAGGACCTGCGAAGCCGATTTCACCCCTGATATCTCGTTGCTGATCCCATGGGAAGTCAGAGACTGTTAGTTTGTACAGAAGTGGGAAGACATGACGAATTTTACTAAAGGCTTCTTTAAGCAGTTTTCTAAGAAATCCGAAGTAGTTCCTTCCAGAAAACACTATGACAGTCCGGTCCCGCTCTCCTTTGCCCAGCAGCGGCTGTGGTTTCTGGATCAGCTCTTGCCCAATCAGCCGTTTTATAATGCTCCTCTGGCGTTCGAAGTCCAGGGTCATTTGCGGGTTGATGTGCTGATCCACAGTCTGACAGAAATCTGCCGTCGCCATGAGGTCCTGCGTACCACCTTTGCTCCTATCGAGGGTCGTCCTCTACAAGTCATCCATCCCCCTTCTCGTTTCTGCCTGCTATGTATCGATATGAGCCAGTTGACAAGCCAGGAGCTGGAGAGGGAAGCAGAGCGCGTAGTTAACCAGGAAGTGGTATCTCCCTTCGATTTAGCACGAGGGCCATTGCTGCGTGCTATCCTGCTCCGCCTGGCTTCTGATCGCCATCAATTCGTCTTTACCATGCATCATGTTGTGGCAGATCGCTGGGCCCGAAGAGTGTTTATCCAAGAGCTGGCGACGTTGTATACGGCTTACCTGCGAGGGGAGTCCTCCCCTTTAGAAGAGCTTCCCCTTCAGTATGCTGACTTTGCACTCTGGCAGCGGCAGAGGTTGCAAGGAGAGGTCCTGGAGCGTCAACTGGCTTACTGGCGCGAGCAGTTGGCAGGAGCACCTCAGGTGTTAGAACTGCCGATGGCCTTGCCCCGGCCTGCCGTGCAGACGTTCCGAGGAGCGACCTATCCCTTCACGCTCTCGCCAGCTCTTTGTGCAGATCTCAGAAGGGTCAGTCGGCAGGAAGGGGTCACGTTGTTCATGGTGTTGTTGGCAACTTTTCAGACACTGTTGTTGCACTATACCGGTCAACCTGATCTTTTAGTAGGAACTCCTATTGCTAACAGGCGCTATAGTGAACTGGAGGGGCTGATTGGTTTTTTCGCCAACACGTTGGTATTACGTACAAATCTCTCAGGAGACCCCAGTTTTCGGGATGCATTAAAGCGTGTGCGGGATGTTTGTCTGGGAGCTTACGCTCATCAAGATCTGCCCTTTGAGCATCTGGTAGAAGCCATGCAAGCTCAGCGCGATATGAGTTATAACCCTCTTATCCAGGTTTTGTTTGTATTTCAGAATATTTCAGATACATCACTCAAGCTGGAGGGACTTGGTGTCAAACCGCTCTCTTTAAAATGGCAGCAGGCAAAGTTTGATCTGAGTCTAGAGATAGAGAACACTTCTCCCGAACTAGTGGGTGTAGTCGAATACAGTACCGATCTCTTTGAGGTATCCAGCATTCATCGCTTCGTTCAACACTTTCAGCGCTTATTAGAAGGTGTTATCGCTGATCCAATGAGGAGGCTTTCTGACCTTCCGTTATTGACGCAAAAAGAGCGGGATCAGCTGTTAGTTGATTGGAATACTACCCAGCGAGTCTATCGGCAGGAATGTTGCATCCAACAACTCTTCGAGGAACAGGTTGTGCGCACCCCAGAGGCGGTTGCAGTCGTCTTTGGTGAGCTGCTGCTCACTTATGGCATTCTTAATGAGTATGCTAATCAATTAGCGCATCACCTCCGGCGTCAGGGGGTGGCACCTGAGGTTCTGGTAGGGATTTATATGGAGCGCTCTCTTGGGATGATAGTGGGGCTGTTGGGCATTTTGAAGGCCGGAGGAGCCTACCTACCCTTGGACCCGGCCAGTCCCCAAGAGCGATTGGCTTTTATGCTCCAGAACGCCCAGGTCGAAATTGTGGTAACTCAACAGAGATACGTTATGGAGATGTCTGAACGTGAAATCCAGTTAGTTGTATTAGACAGTGATTGGAGAAAAATCGCGCAGGAGAGCGACGAGAATCCAGGTTGTGACGCTATACCAGAAAATTTGGCTTACGTGATTTATACTTCGGGATCTACAGGCAGATCGAAGGGAGTTATGGTTACTCACGCCAGCTTAGCCAATGCCTATTGGGGGTGGGAAGAAGCTTATCAGCTTCGCGCTTTGCTTCGCTGCCATCTACAAATGGCGAACTTTTCCTTCGATGTCTTTACAGGGGATGTGGTCCGCGCCTTATGTTCTGGGGCTAAATTGGTGTTTTGCACCCAAGAAATACTCCTTTCCCCTGACAAATTGTATGCTCTCATGCTCCGCGAAATGGTGGATGTGGGGGAGTTCGTCCCGGTTGTACTAGGGAATTTGGTTCAGTATCTGCAAGTAAGCCAACAATCCCTTGAGTATATGAAATTGTTGGTGGTTGGATCAGATAGTTGGTATGGAAGAGATCAAGAAGCCCTCCAAAGCGTTTGCCCTCCTGGGACGAGACTCGTAAACTCTTATGGAATAACCGAGACAACCATCGATAGTACATATTTTGAAGGTGTCGAGCAGGTTCAATTTGCCGATAGATTAGTACCTATAGGTCGTCCATTTGCCAATATTCAAGTATACGTGTTGAACGAGGTATTGCGACCGACTCCCATCGGAGTGGTTGGAGAGCTTTATATTGGAGGAGCGGGGTTAGCTCGAGGGTATTTCAACCATCCTATGCTAACAGCGGAGCGTTTCCTGCCACATTCTTTAAGCAGTAAGCCAGGAGCGCGGATATACAAAACGGGAGATCTAGCTCGATATCGGGAAGATGGAACCATTGAATTTCTCGGACGAAAAGATAAGCAGATCAAGCTACGTGGGTATCGAATCGAACTAGGGGAGATCGAAGCAATTCTGGAGCAGTACCCCTTAGTACGTGAGGCAATTGTGCTGCTACGGGAGGAAGCACCAGGAGAGAGGCAACTGGTGGCCTACCTGCTCCCACGGGGGGAAGAGCAACCAGACAACAAGGAATTACGAATGCACCTGCAGCGGTTTTTACCGCATTATATGCTTCCCAATGCTTTTGTTTTGTTACATGCGTGGCCTTTAACCGCTAGCGGGAAAGTAGATCGACTCAGGCTGCCTGCCCCAAATCTCTCTCACAGGGTGGTTCCTGAGATGCTTGTAGCTCCTCGCACTCCCATAGAAGAACTGCTGGTAGAGATCTGGCAGCAAGTGCTGAGGATTGAGCGTGTAGGTATTTTTGATAATTTCTTCGACCTGGGCGGTCATTCCTTGCTAGCAACGCAAGTGATTTCTAGAATATGTTCAGCCTTTCAAATGGATTTTCCTCTGCGTGCTCTTTTCGAAGCTCCAACTATTATCGGTCTTGCACAGCGGCTCGAACAATCGCTTAATATTCCTCAACAAGTTCCAGCGCTCCCTTTGCATTCCTATGCTCGTCCGAATGA
>DASTZT010000210.1:0-8708 GCA_035764225.1 Ktedonobacteraceae bacterium | reverse complement strand
GGGCTTGCGAGAGGCCACATTACTCAAAGCAATCCTGTCTCACGTTCAACAAACACGACCAAATCTGTACGATACCATCATGAATGTTCAACCAAAGCATGTGTAATAAAGAAAGGGGTGGACTATGGCAACGGGAGTCAGTCGATGTTATTATCCTACGCAACCCGATCCGCGCTACCCTCTCGTCTGCGATGAATGTTATTTCTTGCTCAAAATCCACGATACCCAGGCGTTCTTTCCCGCTAACAGATGGCAGCAAGCTCAGTATCTTCTTTTTACTTCATCGGTCGAAAGTTCTTTTTTTCCAGGCAATCCAACACAGAGCTTGCATAAACTTACCTCGCTCAAAACGAATGTTGCTGCTCACCTGGGAGTAAGCACCAATCTTACGGGATGGCTGCCAGCTCGCGAACAGGACACGATCAAAGTCACAATCAATTACACGGTCAAGCGAGGAGCACCGGTTAAAGAGCTGGTGGAGAAAATGCAACAGTTGCATATCGAGTCGGTGGTCTCCCTGGTGCGACCAGATATGGCGGTGGCCGCTAAAACATCGCAGATCGTGGCGCAAGTTCTCGGTAATCTCTTGAGTTCCTTTTTACAGGAGGACGAGCAGACGGAGATCTTCGCGTTAGAAATGAATCGGAATCTCTCGGACTTGAAGGCTGGCTACTATGCCGTGCTCGGAGCTATGACTAATGAGCGGTTTCCGCTGGCCCTGGAGATGCATAATGGACAATTGATTGAGCCGGGAAGAGGAGAGCTGCCGCGCCATTCCTATGTCGTGATTGAGGTGCTGACAACGCCACGTCATAACCAGGAGCTGATCCGCTGTGAACCCTGGGGCGAGCTGCTACTGGAATGCAAGGAAGAGATACTACATGCCACGATTCGTACTGAGCATGAGCGCGACGAGGCTTTTCAGCAGTGGCGTATCTCTCTGAGACAGATACGCAGGTTAGCGCAAAAAGATCGCAGCTTTCTTTTACGCGAAATCGATGCAGTGCTTGCAGAAGCACAAATGGAGATTGAGCAAAAGTTACAACCTCGCGTCACTCAACAGGCTCAAGGATTGGAGGATTATCCTGACGAGTGGCAGGAAGTATTGCATTTCAGCACACCACAAGAGCTACGACGGGCTGTTCGCGACCATCAGGATGCCCTGGAACTGTCGGAACAACTCTTGCGGCAATATAATTTACCGGAGCTTTCGTCATAATGATGCTCAGCCTTACAACAAATTCGCAGATGCTATCCTTTTGAGGGCAACTTGCCATCGTGACCATCTTCACTGCTTCCTAGAGCTTTGCAATTTTCGCCAGATGCTACCCGGCATTGGGGAGAGAGGACTCCTTTCGTAGCGACCTCCCACGATGAATCGGGGAGCTACCGCGCGTCCAATTCATTGCCTGTTCTTCCCGAAATCATTGCAGGACAGGCGCTAAAGCGGACGGGATAATGCAGATGAACACCTTCCTTCGCCAAGAGCGAGCATGGTTCTTCCCGAATGTCATCGTTCATCTGCATCATCTCGTCGCCACGACAGGTGAGGATGTTTCGGAGAGAACAGGCGGGGCGAGGAGGGCAAGCGCGAGGCCCCATCCGCCCCCAACCAGCCGCCCCTTGCCCCTACCAGCGTTCCCCCACGATGTCGTATCCTCCACAAACATCATGATGGAACGGGATGGTGGACGGATGAGGTAGGGGCAAGGGGATGGGCGTGGTGGATGCGGGGGCCTCGCGCTTGCCCTGGGGCGGGATGGGATGACTCAATCAATTGGACGCGCTACAAGCAGGTCGGTACGAAGAGCATGACTGTCCTCGTCGTTTTCCCAAAGATGACAGAGAGGGAAAACTGCAAAGCCCTGACTGCTTTCTGGATCTGTAATTTAGCAGGAGTACGTACTATATTATATAGAAAGCTTTGATTACCAGGTAGCGCATTATCGCAGTGGGGGAACAATGCAAGACGCCTGTCAGGAAACGCTCTCGTTTACCGCCCGTACACGCAAATGGGCTGGTAACGTCTTCTTTCTTTGTTGCATGGCCATAGCAGCCGTGCAGCTTAGCGGTTGCAGTCTTTTCAACGCGTCCAGCCCTCAGCAGCAACAGCAGAAGACAACGTTTACCGGCTCATCTCAACCCATCACCTATAGCACCAACCCGCATGACGTGCTGATACGGACGTTTTACGGCGGCGGTTTAAACGGCTCATTTTCCCTCGCGCCACAGATTAGCATCTACGGAGATGGTAGCTACATTCTGGGCCTGGACCGACAAGGCACCATCAGTTCTGACACGCTGCAACAACTTTTGAGCGAGCTGGTCGATACAGATGGACTCCTCCAGTTGAAGCGCCAGCAGTTCCTGGATATCCCGGATCAGAATGCTACCTTTCTGGAACTCTCGCTCGACGATAAGCAGATCGAGCTGGTTTATGGCCCCTTTGGCAATCAGCAGGAAAGCGCCGACGATCTGGACCAATATCATCGGCTGGGGCAGGCGCTAAAGACGATCACAGAAACGCTTACAGGACCGACCCATCCTTATCACAGTTCAACAAGCGCGTTGCTGGTACGACAGATCTTTCATCCCGATCTGACCAGAACGATTCTTGATTGGCAGTTGGACCAATTCACGCTTTCGCAGGTCGCCATCTTCGAATGCGGGATCGTTCCGCCCGATGAAACCAGTTCCAACGCCGAAACGGGTTGTCTTAAATACTTGATACCGGACTATGCTCTTCTGCTCACGGCTCCCCAGTTGCAAACGCTCAAGCTGCAACTGAGCAACCAGACGGAAGGCATTTTTACTGAGCAAGGATTATACTATGATGTGACTATACGCCCATTACTCCCAGATGAACTGCCATCCAAAACCATAGCGATGTTCGGGAGCGCGCAGGGATCGTATCGTGGCATTCCTCTTCACGAGGGCGCTATACCCACGCCTACTCCCACACCGATACCTTAGAAATTAGGACAAGCGTTGTTACAGGCTCGCCAGTGCCAACCCGATATGATATACTACGGGAGACGTGGCCGTATACTTGCATCTGAGAATGCAACACGTCGAGCTTTATTAGGTAAAGTAGGTGCGGAACGACCAGCGGGAGGAAGCCAGAGGGCTGCCGATCTGACCACCACTTGAAGTATACCCCCAAAACGGTTTAGCCGTGAAAGGAAACATGACCAGAGAATTCAATAAGCAATGGCGAGATGATTCGCGTCCATCATTTCGCAACAAATCCTCAAACAGAGATGAAGAAAGATCTTCACGTACCACGCGGCCTCGCCTCAGCCGTGAAATTGTAGATCGAGGCTGGGAATCTGGCGCGCAACAACGACACGCCGATTATCGCCCGCGCAGCAACAATGGACAAACGCCGCGCAACAACTGGCGCTCAGAGCATGCCTCCGCTCGTCATGACCGCAATCAAGGGCCTTATAACAGACGCCAGGAAGGGTATCAGGATACTCCCAGACGCCATGACCGTCCGCACAACAGCTATCAGGGCTCTCGTCCTCAAACTTTCGGCGAACGACGCAATTTCGCCGAGCCACGCGGTGAACATCGTGGCTACTCTGATAGACAGAACAACCGTCCAGGTTCCCGCAATGACACGGCAGCGCGAGGACACAGTGGGCAGCCTTATCAGAATCAGAGATACGACAACCGACGCTACAACAACGAGCGCGATAGAGGGCCACGCGATTTTGGAGCCGAACGCCAGAATCCACCCTGGCGCAAACGTGACCGTGATCGCCAGCAGCGCGGGCCAGATACCCAGAATCCTCGCTGGCAAAGTCGGCCCTGGACATTCGGGAGACGCTCATTTCATGAGACAGCACCGGAGCCGTTCCAGGGAAAATTTGAAGGCGATTATGAATGGTTTGATGAGAATGACGTATATGACGAGTCAGGAGCATCGTCATCACGAGGGGAAAGGCGACCATCGGAGAAAAATGGTCGCGGCAGGCAGGACCACAATCACCAGCATACAGCAGAGGAACAGGAGCGCCATGTGACGCGACTACCCGATGGACGCGTCATCAAGGGATCACGCCCACACCAACGCCAGGAGGCCAGATTCTGGACCGATATCAACGAAGACACCGATTCGCTGCTCCAGCACGTCCAGCGTCCCGATGTCGAGGACAGAGCACAACAGCCGACAGACGAGGCCGAGCGCATCATCGGCATAGAGACAGCTAATGATGCTCCCAGGCGTCAGGCAAAATCGGCTGCGGCCAAACCTGAGAAGCGTGCCACGGGCGCATCTGCTCGCAGGAGAAAAGCTGCACCTTCGACGAAGGTTGCATCCGCCACACGCACACCTAAGCCATCGCAGCGCGGCTTTAAATGGCCAGCTCCCTAAGGCTTCTAGAAAAAAACGTGAAGATGTGTCCAGCGTTAGGCTGGACACATCTTTGTTAAAATTGCGGTAGAATACAAGCAGTATTTTACGCTGACCAGGCTTATTCGGAGTAGATAGATGCTTTATCCCAGTTATCTCAACCTTTATCACAGTGGAGAGCTAGCACAACGCGCTGCCGAGGCGTGGGAAATCTTGCGCAGTTGCACTATCTGCCCTCAAAACTGTCGCTGCAATCGGATTGCCGGAAAAACGGGCGTCTGCCATTCCGCTACCGAGACCATTGTGGCCTCGTGGAATGTGCATCGCCGCGAAGAACCGCCCATTAGCGGCACACGCGGAGCAGGAACGATCTTTTTTGGCTATTGCCAGGCTCGCTGCACCTATTGCCAAAACTTCTCGCTCAGTCAGGGCGGCCTGGGCCATCGGGTCGGGCCGGAACGATTGGCCGACATGATGCTCTATCTACAAAAGAAACGCTGCCATAATCTTGACCTTGTCACTCCCACCCATTTTGTCCCCCAGATCTTAGCCGCCCTTGTCGTTGCCTGTGGCAAAGGCTTAACGTTACCTCTCGTCTACAACTGCGCTGGCTACGAGAACATGGAGACGCTCAAACTGCTGGACGGCGTGGTCGATATCTACCTACCAGACGCCAAATATGCCGACAACAAAAACGCATTACGCACCTCCAAGATGCCGCGCTATGTCGATCACAATCAGCAGACCTTGAAGGAGATGTATCGTCAGGTCGGGCCGCTCACTCTTGACGAAGAAGGCATTGCCCGGCGCGGCCTTTTGATCCGCCATCTCGTCATGCCGGAAGATATCTCAGGAACGCGTGAGGTACTTGCCTGGATAGCGCAAGAGCTTGGCCCCGATACGCCCATCAGCCTCATGGACCAGTACTTTCCCGCCTGGAAAGCTGTCAACGATCCCATCTTAAATCGCCGCTTGAGCTGGACGGAGTATCGTTCGGCCCTTGATGCCCTCGACGAGTTCAACTTCACCGCAGGCTACGTCCAGGAAGATCTAATCGAGGTAGATACGACATCCGATTTATAGTTTATCGCTAAATCCCTAGAGGATTTCACTAAACAGGGAGAAAAATCTTTTTAGTAGGTTCCTTAGTAAATCTGCGCTTTATACGCTTTTGAAGATTTGCGGTATACTGTGCTTCTGGAAGTCCCTGAAAGGCTTCTCCGACAGTAGTATAGGGGGGATCAAAGAGTGTTGGATTTTCGCTATGGGTTGGAGTGGGTAGTGATAGATGGCCTATATCATTTCGACACCCCAAAAAAAGGAGCCTCCGTCTTAGTTGAGGAGCACCAAAATCAGCGGCTAAAAGCGTTTCAACAGTGACGTTATAATTCAGCTTTTCTATTTGGTCAATTATTTGCGTATAAAGGGTTCCTCTTTCAACCCCTTTTAAGTTAGAAACATTTTCCATCACAAAAAAAGCGGGTTGAAGAGAGCTAACAAAGCGTAAAAATTCAAATATCAGTTGTCCTCGTTCGTCGGTAACCCCTTTCTGTTTGCCTGCCTGGCTAAATGACTGACAAGGAGGACCACCATATACTAGATCTGGCGGCTTTGTTTCTCCTGAAAGTGTTCTCCAACATTGTAA
The DNA here is from genome assembly GCA_035764225.1 of Ktedonobacteraceae bacterium. Classification (GTDB taxonomy): domain Bacteria; phylum Chloroflexota; class Ktedonobacteria; order Ktedonobacterales; family Ktedonobacteraceae; genus DASRHT01. The sequence continues at coordinate 2,706 of DASTZT010000210.1, read as the reverse complement.
CGGGTTTCCAATTGTTACAATATCCGCGTGGATGACTCCCGCTTTAGATTTAAAGTATCCCTTGAGCGTATTACAAGCATCAGACCAATTATCCAATGCTATCTTGGTATGGATTTGCAGGTTTTCCTGGGCAGCTTGTTCAGCTCCTATATCTAATCCTCCGGCACCGCTAAAAAGGCTAAAAGCTGTAAAGGAACCGTTGTCATATCCTAAGTTAATAGCATCTTGCAGAATTGAAGTAAAAACTGCTTTAGCTAGTGGAACAGGAACAGCATTGCCAACCTGTTGCTGAGTGCTGGTTAACGTTCCCTCAAACGTGAGGGTATCAGGAAAACCTTGCAATCTAGCGGCTTCCCGAACTGTGATAAAGCGATCTTCAAAAGGGTGAACAAACTTGTTAAAAATATAACCAGTAACTGTTAGTGAAGGTTTAGTAGGATCTAATCGTATCATTCTAAGATTGGGGCCGCCTTGCCGGGTAGGATCTTCTTTGACATAGAAGCGAAAACTCTCATGCCAAAGCTCTTCTGGTAGATCTTGCATTTTCTGTCCAACGCCTAAATGGTTTATGCGTTGTTGTACAACTTTACCTACGCTTCTTGCTATATGATTCGATACCATACTTCACTTCCATCCTAAAAAGTAAATATTTGTTGCAGCCATTCATCACGGATGTGGCTTTCTGTAAAAGATATTATACCATCAAAAAGATTGTAAACCCGCGTCTCTAGTGGCAAATCGGCTACTCGCCTTGCCTTGCCACTTTTATCTATTGTCCAAACAATATCTTCAAGAGAAGTTAAATATTCTTTATAGTGTCGTGCGGCATGAATATTGGAAACCAGGGCTGTTTTAACAACAAACTCAGTAGACTGAGGCTTACTTTCGGCTCCAACTTTTAATACTTGATAAATGCCCTTTTTTATGTCATCTGTACGGTCCATGCCAACGCTTGTTTTTCCATCAGAGACAGATTCAAAACCACCTCCAGAGCCTCTACGTCTTTGAGGCCAATCTCTAGGACGAGGACTGGGTTGTCCACATGCGTTTGTTAACCAATAAACATTATCTTTTTGGGCATTGTTCGATCTATATGCCGCAAACGCCGCGCTCCAAAACTCCAAATATCTTTCAAATACACTATTATCCCTATCCAGGGCTTGTTCAATACACTTATACGCCCAGGTTCCATCCTCTGTCTTATTCACTGAACCAAGACTTATTAGCTCATAATTAATTTGACCTTCCGATCTAAGAGGCAGGCACATATATAATTCCGAGGAGCTAAGAGAAATATTATCAGAAGATACGTGCATGTTTATTGGCACCACACTACCATCCTCTTGAGCCTCTGTTAGATGTTCACTGGACACGGCTAAAGCTAAGGTTTGCAAAGGTGCTGCTTTGATTTCTGATAGAAGTACTGTTTTTGTGCTTTCCTCATATATTATCATATCGATTGGCTCGGCTCCTCGATAGACTATGAGGTTTCTATTTTCTCTAGCGAATAACTCTAATAAAAATACTCCAAGAAGGCGGGATGTAGCTTGTCCGATTGAACCGGATTCAGGCTTATTTGCTTGCGAAAAATGGAAGTTACCATGAAGAACGCACCGAGGACAGGTATTAGTATAAGGGTAAAATAAAAGTGGCTCACCTATGGGACAATAACTCCATCCTTTATGAGCTACGCTTTTGTAGTATTCGGCAGCAACAAATAGATCGAAAGCGGCTGCGAGTGCAATCCCAATAGTGTATTGTATATTGGCGGTGGATGCATAAGCACTTTTGATAAGCTTTTTGGCAAGCGTTCTCTCATGATCAAAGACTTCAATTAGCGTGGCGCTACTAATGGCGTTTTTTACCCAGTCGGACACTTCTACTTCCCCATTTTCCAATAAACTGTGCGGGATTGTATCGGGAAGATGATCCATATCAATAACCCTTTCACAAAAATTCGCGCGGGGAGGGATTAATATAATTTTATTTTTATCACAATAGCATACATTAAGACAAGGTATAATACATCCAATAAGAATTATGGTTGCTTTGATTTGCTTCTCAAGGGCATTTCACCATCCAGGGACAATTCTTGTCCCTTATCAGCCGCTTTTGAATGTATCGTCATGGCGCGTTATAATAATTATTAGTCTATAAGGGAGGATCATGCATCTCCCTATGAGAAGCTGCGCGAGAGCCTGAATAGTGACATCAAGTGCCAGATGATGCCCTGTTACGCGCCTGAAAATATGCGAAATGGAGAGTTCCTAATGAATACTACGGCCACGTTGAGCCGCTTATTTGCTGGAATCCAGGCAGACCTGGACCTCGTTGATGCAACCTTTCAAGAACGAGCTGCGTCTGGACTTGATATCCTCAACTCCGCTTCAATGCACGCGCTTGGATCGCCGGGCAAACGTCTGCGAACAGCTATTACCCTGCTTGCTGGCAAGCTCAGCACCTATCGCTTTGATAAACTACTCCCTTTGAGCGTTGCCTTCGAAATGGTTCACCTCGCGACGCTGATCCATGATGATATTGTGGACGAGGCCAGCACACGACGAGGCAAGCCGACGGTCAATGCCGTGTGGGGCGATAAAATTGCGATTCTCCTCGGCGACTACTACTTTGCTAAAACCGCCGGTTTGATCGCTGATATCAATGATAACCGCATCGATCACCTCTTTTCGGATACGGTGGCCATTG
>DASTZT010000209.1:0-9352 GCA_035764225.1 Ktedonobacteraceae bacterium | reverse complement strand
GGCACGCTGGCAAAGACGAACATCTGGCGTATAGAGACAGCATCCCCATTAAAAATCAGGCCGCGCGCCCCCGAAAGCACCGGACGGGCCAGCAACGATTGCAGCTGAGCGCGGCTGGTTTCTGGAATGACGCTGGTCATGCCGAAGAGTTTCTTCGCATACCTATCGTTTGGCAGCTCGTGTTCGCCTGCTGGATAAGCGACAGGGGCCATATTAATATCCGTGATATGCATGTTAAAGAGCAGGGCCTGACCGTCAGTGGTCCCGATGTAGGCAAGTTCGCGCGTCGCCTCCGCAGGATCGCCATCTGTCGCCATTCCGTCCGTCACATTGATAATCACGGGAGGATAGCTATCTGGATGACCCCCTGTCCACTGCTTGGCGACATCACAAGCCAGACGTAGCGCGGCACACATTGGCGTGCCTCCATCCGCTACCGGCCTGACCCAGAGGGGGAATTGTACAGGGATTTCAATCTCCATCCCCGTATCATCGATCTCTTTTTTATAGCGCAGTTCGATCTCGATAGGATTTATCTGTAGCTCCGATAAACTCACGAAGGTTCTTCCTTCCAACGCACCACCCAGAACGGAACCGACCGAGGAACCGTTATAGCCAATGACCGCAACATCGGCTCGCGGCCTCACAGAGGTTGTGCCATCCCTCTGCGCTACAGTATTTGTAACAATCAATTCATTTAAAAAGCCATTTAAAACGGTCGCAACCATATCACACTTCCGTCTACCCGCACCCGCCTGGGCTATCCCAAAAGGATCATCCATTGACCCGGATTGATCCAGTAAGAGTATGAGACAACCCGGACGTGAAGCACTCCAGGCTTGGATATACGTCATAGGCATAGATAATTCCTCTCCATCAATCGCTGATACAAACACATACTACCAGTTGTGAATAAATGATCGGGTCACGGAATGCTCACGTATCATAAAACCAAAACAATCAAAAGACTTTGTAAGCCTTTATCTTGTATTAAGCCTGCAAAAAACACCTTCTCATAAGAGTATATCTTACAATTTTTACGTGTCAAGCATCACTAATGTGTTATAGTTATATTTATTCGCATATGTCATGGATATTCTTTCAGAACTTTGTTATACTACAGTAAACTTCATAGGCGATCTCAGTGAGGTGATACCAATGTTGTCTAACGATACGCGAGTTCTCATCAGCTATTCTGCCTCTACACAGCAAGACGCCCATAGCAGCATGCTTGCAAATCAGCTGAACATGCACCTGTACAAAGAGAAGCAGGTACGAGCCGTGATGCACGAGCGATCTCAGAAGATGCCTGCTTCCGACTCTCCCTACGACTGGTTAATCCTGGTTCACTCACCGAACGCCTTAGCTGATGAGAAGGCACAGGTCAACGCCGCACTGGAACGAGTGCTTCAGCGCCAAATGCAAGGGGTTATGGTAATCACCCCTGAGGTCTCCGAGCTTCCTGCTGAATGGGACACCATCCATAGATATGACGCCAGCACCTCAGACAACGAAAATCGCATGTTGAGAAATATCATCCGAGACATGCAATACGTAAAAGTCCCCTATACGGCAAAGGCCGGTCGGCTGCAACGATCTCCCATCGGAGGTCGCTCACCGCTGGGGGCCATACTCTCCCCTAGATTAGCGATAGTTGCCTCACTCATCTTAGTCTTGCTGGTCGGTGGCGTTCCTTTATATCTGTATCTCAATAGGTTCGCTCCCCATCCTGCTTCAACCCTATCGTCCGTCGGTCTGACTGCCACAGCAAGTACACACCTCAAAACACAGACAGCCATCGCCTCATCTACCCCTTCACCGCAGGATAAGCAAACACGATTTAGAGACATCACACAGAAAAGGCCCAATGTTACAGGCTTCCGCCCTCAAGAGGCCTGGGATCAAAACGATACCTGTATAACCATCGAAACTTCATACAAAGCCTCTGCTGTGGCCGCCTCTCAAGGATATACCCCTTGCATGGCCCAGCATACCACCTTGCAAAATTTTGCCTACCAGATCTCAATGAACATCAGCGGCGACGCGGGAGGAGTTATTTTCCGCTCTCAGAACAACCTTCAAGCCTTTTACCGCGCTTCCCTTACGCTTAGCCAGCAAGGTCTCCTCTTCACGGCTGTGCATTGTGTACCTGGACAATGTGCTACGAATAACCCCAATGATGGTAGCATACTGGATCAACGTCAATTACCCAATTCCTCTGACCAACCCCAGGTCGTTACGCTGACGATCATCGCTCAGGGCAATAGTATTGATCTGTATGTCAACGGACAATTCATTATTACTTTGCAAGATCCTGCTCCTGCATCAGGTCAGATAGGGGTCTACGCAGCCTCTTTAAGCCAAACGACCACTGTGATCTTTACAGATTTAAGAATCTGGGTGCTTCCTCCTCCACCAGCTACCATCCCGCCCGAACTACACGATCATTAAAATTGTCATATACCTTTAGGGAGGCTAGCGTACCTGATTTCCTACAACAGATACGCTAACCTCCCATATGTTCAGTTTTTGAGCCTGTTCTCGATATACCAGCCATGAATGCCCAGGCTGATGGCCAAGCCTAACAAGAAAAGCGGTACATTGGATGTAGAAGAAGGAGAAAACTTGTAGGCAATGCTGCCTATCACATAGCCCCACCAGATGGCAACAATAGCAGCAAACGAGTATGCAATAGGCTTTTTCACCGAGACGATACAACGATAGAGACAGAAGATCGCTACTACTGCTCCTATGGCCGCAATCATCAGACTTGTCGCCAGCGGCCCGATCAGTCCAACGATGAGAGCAGCCACTATATTCAGCGCGATCCCCAGAGGTAAAAACCAGCGATTCCTATAGGTACGGAGGAAGTAGCGATCTGTAACAAAGACACGCTTTACTGTTTGCACCGGTTCGGCGGCCAGATTTTCAAGCTCCGCCATCAACGAAGTTGGACTATTCCCTGGCATTAGTGGAGCATGCGCCCCCTGCGTGGTTGCACCATAGAGAGAGCCTGGACCGGGCATCGGGCCTTGATATGACGGCAAATTGGGATTCTGTGCCCCCCGGCTCTGTCCTCCTTGCTGTTGAGGTGGCACTGCATGATACACGCGCGGTTGAGCGGCAGGAGGTTGAGTCGGAGGAGACATTACCGGAATCGGCCCAGATGGCTGAGGTTTCTTGGCGGGATCTGCTTCTAAAGGTTTGACCGCAGGTTGGCCGACACCTGGAAACTGTTTTGGCAAAACTGGCTGCGATGGCGGCGCGGCTGACCTCGTACTCGCTTGAATGGCTTTTTCCAGTGCGACGGCAAACTCCAACACAGTGCTATAGCGATCCGCCGGAGCTTTGGCCAACCCCTTCAGCACCACCTGTTCGACTTCCTGCGATATAGATGGGAACGAGGAATGCAGCGACGGCGGCGCGGAAGAGAGGTGCTTAGCGCAAATCTCCATATCGTCCTTCCCATTAAACGGACGTTGCCCGCAGAGCCACTCGTAAGCGATGACCGCGAGAGAATACTGGTCGCTGGCTCGCTGGGTATGGCCCTGGAGCCGTTCAGGGGCTATATAGGGAGCTGTCCCCGCGATATCTATCCTCTCGTTCCTCGCCATTTTCTGCATCATTTGTTCTATCTGGATTTGCAGATTTCTCGTTGCAAGCCCCTCGATAGCAATCCCAAAATCGCTCAAGATCACATCGCCGGGCCTCCTCACCAGAATATTTTCCGGTTTGACATCGCGATGCACGATCACCGGGTTATGCTCATGGGCAAACTGGAGGGCCTGAGCCACCTGCTTTATGTAGGATGCAACCTCCGGCAGGGGCATAGCCGTTCCCTGCGGATACAGGTGCCGCAACGTACCAAGTGGAGCATACTCCATGACGAGATAAGGCGTACTGCTATCGAGGCCATGCTTATTGTTTTCAATCCCGTAATCTAATATTTTGACAATATTAGGATGATTGAGCGAGGCAATCAACTTGGCCTCATTGCGAAATTGCTCCTGCTCAATGTCTTGCAGCACTCTGGACTTGAGTACCTTAATCGCGGCTTTGATATCAAGGTGAATGTTTTCCGCTTGATAGACCTCGGCATAGCCTCCCTGGCCCAGAGAACTTGTCAGACGATAATTACCCAGCACCTGCCCCACGCGATTCTGTAGCTGCATCGTTGCCCCTCCATATATTAACGTAACAGGACCATCTGCTACAAAGCGACCACCTTGAAACTTTTGATATTGATATCCCCGTAAATGTCCCTGAGACCAACCTGCCCTGCGTCGGTATAAGTGTTATCGCTCGTTGTCAGCAATTGCCTCATATAAACAGCAGTAGTTGAAATTGCTATCAACGCGATAGATTTCAACTACATATCCTATTTTTAGTAATTCATGGTATTTGTGATAACATAAATCCTACCACATAAAGCGTCATTTCCCAAATTACAGGCATGATAAGCACCATATCTTCCTACCATACTGAATAGGCAGGACGACGCCGGTCATCGCAAAGAAAATCGGACAGCCAGAAGCCTTCGCCGTAAGCAAAAATGATCCGTGCTGATAGGCCGATGTTATCACACTCACTATCTAATTGACGGTTCTGTCGGGCTATTATCAAAAAATGCTGCTCGCGTCGCCGAGCTGGGTTTTTTATCTTAACCTTGACAATAGTCATGCGACCCGATACACTGGTGATACCAATAAAAAACTCAAAGAGTACATTGAAGTGGACTTTAGGTAGATAGTACAAAGGAAAAACTCTTGGAGGCTCGCCTAAAAAGCGATAGTTCATATGGTGATAAGTAACAACAGCCCTGGAAAGCCCCACTCTTCTCCTCTAGCATTTTTATTTCCCTGGCTTTCTCCTCTGTCGATCAATTTCGTTCTGGTAGATGGCGGCATCAAAGTCCAGTTGCAGAGAAACAATCAATTGCTCCAAAACTGGCAGCCTTCAAAGCTGCGCCACGTCTTGCCAGAGACACTTGCTCAATGGATGAACGATCACCATATTTTCGTAGATCCTCAACCTTATCCGCTCGTCAAGCAGCTATGGCAACAGCTAATACCACTGGCGTCGAAAAAGCTGCTGATTGATGCCTCTGCCCTGGCTGAACTAGAGGAAACGAGGCAACCGCAGGATTTCATGCTGGTCTGGATGGTTAATCGTTCTCTGGCATGCATCGAAGGCCGTTTTGAAGGCGCTGATCGTTACCTGGGCATGGGCTGGTTTCAGAAGGGAAAAAACGTCTGGTCGCTCAACAACTCTCCGCCTGCTGCTATAGACTCACAATTGAAAAATCTGACCATGCCGCCACAACAGGCCGGTTTCCTGCTGAACTCGATTATTCCTTACCTGCAACAGTACCTGCCTACCCGCGCCGATTTTCAACTCATTACTGATTTCAGGTTGCAAGTGACGGTGCTTGGTGGCCAGGGCAAAACGCTGGTACTGACATTACAATGTAATTATCCACAGCTTTTGCCAACCATTCAGATACCAGACAAGCCGACAGACGCTTTGTTGGCAAACCAGGCTATCATTCAGTTTCCTCAGCAGGCGCTGACTCCTGTGATGGCTCAATTATTGAGAAACGGCTCTTCTATCGCACTTCAAGGGACTGATATTCCCCTCTTTATTAGAGAACAACTCTCAATTATGCACCGCTATCAGCAGATTAGTAACGATACGGCGGCAAAAATTATGCAAACTCACCCCGTTGTCCCCATTACTTCTTTGCAGCCCACGCTCTCACTTACCCACACATCTGCCTATGGCATCGGCCAATACAGAATGATTGCAGTATATCGGCATCAACTACATACCATTGACATGGCTCCTCTGTTAGTAGCCCACAGGCTACAACAACGCTTCGTCCAACAGCACGGCATCTGGTTTGAGTGGCCGTATGATTCAGGAAATCTCGCTCATACCATTCAACAACTACAGGCTGCACAAATAGTACTTCCAGGAGAGGTGATGGGCTTTCATATGCAGCGCTTAGCCTCTATACACATCCAACCTCCTGCGCCCACGATTCAGCCGGAGGGAACGACGCTTGTTGAGCGCGGTCAGTCCGTGTTCAAGCAATTGCGCCATCATGGAATCCCCGGTGGCATTATCGGTGAACCACCGCGAACTGCGGCCATGTTTGTTGATGCCTGCGAACAGTTGGTGCGCGATAACCCGGAAGCAGGTATTCTCTGGCTGGTCCCGTGGCGTAAGAAAAGCTCCGTGACGCGTGCTGTGAATAGCTCTCCATGCAGAAGTTCTATTCAGGTCGCATCGCCAGCAGCATTGTATCATGAACCCTCATTGACCACACAGTCATGGACGCTGGTCATTTTTCAAGCAGTAGACCTCTTGCTGCTTGAAAATATTCCGCTCGCAACACTATCTCGCTTGAACTGGCGATGGGCGCTCGCTTCGGTGACTTCGAAAGAAGCTTTACACTCCTCGATCATGCCAATCCTCCACCTATCCGAGCAATGGTATGGACAATTCTGCCCACGCTACCTGTTCGATCTGTCGAAGATCTCTCATAGCCAAACTGCCGTATCCAATCGAGATATTGCTCGTCCGCCATCTTCACCTGCTCCTGTCACCCCATCACCCGCTATTTCTATGCAATACAATCCAGCTACGAGAAGACCACCAGTACACCCTGCCGCCAATATTCCGGCTCGACCACCGACAACTCCCAGCTATGAAAGGCCCGCTTCGCCCCCAATACGTCATACTATAGAGCTAAATCAACAAGCTATTGTCCACGCACACCAGGAAGCTGCGCAGTTGCAAGATCGCTTGACTATGGAGAAACAGCAACTAGAACCTGCACCCCCCAAAATTGCACCGGCTAACGTCCCACCAACGATCAGGCGGGAACCGACAAAAATTATCCCTGAGCCTGTGAAGCCTCCCCCTCCCCCAAAAAAACAACCTGTCATTCAACTGAACCAGGAGGCAATCTTGAAGTTACATGCAGAATCTGAGCAATTGCAAGATCGTCTCTCCATTGTCACAATGGAGCACCCTGCCATCATCCTGATAACCGAGCCACCCGCGCCAGAGCCTGAACAGCCTGCGGTCGGAGAAACTCAAGGCTCCCCTCCTGACGTGGATGAGGATTGGCAGGTGATTCTGCAACAGTGGAAACCTGAGCACTGGGAAGTCATCCAGTTGCTTTATCAAGAACAACATGAGCGATTAAGTGAGGTGGAACGGAAGATCCATCGTCCTGTTTCGCGGCTAATTGATGAGATCAATGAACCCGTAGATGAGCAGCTTGGAGATTTGCTGGTCGATCCCGATACCCAAGCTCTTTCTCCTCATCTTCATACCGTAGCGGAAAGTCTGGTCTCCTGGTATTTTTCTTCTGAAGGTAGATAGGTAGGCGTTTTTATGAGCGAGCGCAAAATTTCACCGCGCCATAGTAGCGCGATTCTGCAGGCATTTAGTAACGGCGTTACGCCGCGTATTGGCCTTGAGCACGTTGTTGTTGGCCGTCGTGCGGAGGTTGAGGCTATGCTCGACGATCTGGATTCCCACATTGTCAAAGGGGGAGCGAGCTTTCGTCTGGTCGTTGGTCCCTACGGTTCAGGGAAAAGCTTTATGTTGCAGGTGATCCGCAATTATGCGCTACAGCGCAATTTTGTGGTTGCCGATGCCGATCTGAGCGCCGAACGCCGTTTGACCGGAACAAAAGGCCAGGGAGTTAGCCTCTACCGCGAACTATTGAAAAATATGGCTATTCGCACTCGTCCCGAAGGCGGCGCGTTTGCTCCTTTGCTTGAACATTGGATGAATACGATCCAGGAACAGGTAATGCGCTCCTCAAATCTGTCGCCCAATGATCCACAATTCTCTCGGCTGGTTGACCAGAAGGTGCAGGAGACGCTCCGCGCAATCAGTGCTTTATCGAACAGTTTTGATTTCGCACGCGTGCTTTCCCTCTACTGGCACTCCTATCAGGCCGGTAACGACGCGAAAATGGAGCACGCGATCCGCTGGCTGCGCGGCGAATATCAACTGATGGGCGAGGTACGCACCGATCTACAAGTCAATTCAATGGTGACGGATAAAAACTGGTATAACTATCTGAAGCTCTTCGCCTCCTTCTTTCAGCTAATTGGCTATAAAGGTCTGGTCATTTTTTTCGATGAGGCCGTTAACCTCTACAAAATCAGCAATACCGTTTCGCGTAACAATAACTATGAGCAGCTCCTGACCCTCTTCAACGATGTCAATCAAGGCGTTGCCCAGCATATCGGCCTGACTTTTAGCGGCACGCCCCAGTTTGTGGAAGATCCCAAACGCGGTCTGTACAGCTATGAAGCGCTGCGTTCTCGTTTGCAGGAGAGCCGCTTTGCCCAAAATGGGCGGCGCTCGTTCGCAGGGCCGCTTATACGCTTAGATCCCCTGACCAACGAGGAGCTTTTTGTCCTGCTGCAAAAGCTACGCAACATCCATGCGCTCCACCACCGCTATACAACCACCATCACCGATGGGGATATGCAGCAATTTATGGAAGTGGTCACAGCCCAGGTAGGCTCAGCGCAACACCTTACCCCGCGCGAAATCACGCGGGACTTGATCGCCATCATGGAAATGATGCGACGCGACAACACGCTGATGTTTTCGCATATTATTCACGGACGCGATTTCGTTGTGTCGCGCCAGCAGTCAAATCCAGAAGAATTGACGCCACAAAATGAAATCGTTGATGACGACACTCCCTTCGCGAGATTCACCCTATGAGCACACCCGATCCGTTTACACGGCTGGCACCGTTTATCCAGGCGTATATCTACCAGCATCGCTGGGCCGATCTGCGTGAGATCCAGAAAGCGGCTATCTCCGCTATCCTGGATACAAACGAGCATGTATTGATTATGAGCGGTACCGCTAGCGGCAAGACCGAAGCGGCGCTACTACCGACACTAACATTATTGGAGCAATCGCCACCGCAATCAGTCGGTATTCTCTATATCGGCCCGCTCAAAGCACTGATTAACGACCAGTTTGAACGCATTCAAGGATTGCTGCAAGAAAAACCGGATATCCCCATCCAGGGTTGGCATGGTGATATCGCGCAATCTAAGAAAAATCGTTTTTTACGGCAGCCACGCGGCATTTTGCAGATCACCCCCGAATCAATGGAAGCGTTATTTGTGCATCGCTCAGGGGCATTGCAAACGATTTTTGGCGATCTACGCTTTATTATTATCGATGAAATCCACGCCTTTCTTGGCACGCAACGCGGTCAGCAGGTGCTCTGCCATCTGCAACGCCTGGAACGCGCTATCAATCGCCCCATACGGCGCATCGGGCTATCGGCCACCATCGGCGA
>DASTZT010000208.1:0-3801 GCA_035764225.1 Ktedonobacteraceae bacterium | reverse complement strand
AGCCGCGAGAATTTTGGACGGATCTCGCCCTTCAATCGAGGTTCCGGGCGTCGCGACATCACGCTGAATCAGTTGCATCACCATCATTTCGTCCAGCAGGTTCACATCGGCATAGGCTCCCTGGCCCATCAGAATGCCAGCCAGACGTAACATCACTTCCCACTCATCCGGCATGTCCGCCTCACGCTTGAAAATCGCGGGCGAGTAGTTCACGACATTGCGAATAGAGAGCTGGTAGAAGGTCGCATCGAAGTGCGAACGAGTAAGCGGAGATGGCGCAGGCAGAATCACATGGGCGTGGCGGGTCGTTTCATTGAGATAGATATCCACGCTGACCATGAACTCTAGCATCTCAAAAGCTTGCTGCAAACGCTGACTATTGGGCGTGCTCAATCCAGGGTTGCCACCAACCGTAATCAAGGCTCTTATCTGCCCATCCCCTGGCGTCTCAATTTCTTCCGCCAGGCCGACAACCGGCAGTTCGCCAAAGACCTCAGGCAGTCCACTGACGCGGCTCCGCCAACGCCCAAGACGGATGCCGCGCCCCTTGCCTGGAATACCGCTAGCATTGCGCGCGCCCGCCGCCCCTTTGGGGAACATCACGCCACCTTCGTGGTCGAGATTGCCAGTCAGAGTATTGAGCACATCGACCAGCCAGCTCGTCAGCGTCCCAAACTCCTGTGTACAAGTACCAATACGCCCATAGACAATCGCACGGGGCGCATGCGCAAGCTCACGAGCGAGCCGACGAATAGCTTCAGGAGCGATGCCACAGGCAGGGGCAACGGCTTCGGGCGTAAAGGGTTGGGCTAGTTCACGGACCTCTTCCAGGCCGGTAACATGCCCTGTCAACTGTCTAAGATTTACCAAATCTTCGGCAAAGAGCGTCTGTACGATAGCAAAGAGCAAGTGAGCATCGTAGCCGGGACGAATAAAATGGTGCTCGTCAGCTTCTTGCGCGGTGCGAGTGCGATATGGATCAATGACAACAACTTTGCCGCCGCGCTTGCGCAAACGTCCCAGCCTGCCGCGCATATCCGGCGCAGTCATCAAACTACCATTGGAGACCAGCGGATTTGCGCCCAGCAAGAGCAGGTAATCGGTCCGATCTATGTCAGGAACGGGGATCGTCAGCCCGGTTCCAAACATCAGCCCTGCCGAAACCTGCTTTGGCATCTGATCAACCGTTGAAGCCGAGTAGATATTCTGCGTCTCCGCCGCACGCAACAGAGCCGGTAAATAAAACACGCCAGAGGGATTATGCACCGTTGGATTGCCAAAATAGAGCGCAAGCGCATTCCGGCCATGCTGCTGGATAACAGGCAAGAGGCCGCGCTCAATCTCCGCAAAAGCTTCATCCCAGCTCACCACCTGCCACTGATCTCCACGCCGAAGCATCGGCTCACGAATACGATCCGGATCGGCATCTAATTCTTTGAGGCTATACGCCTTCGGGCAGATATAGCCATGACTTAAAACATCTTGCTCGTCGCCACGAATAGAGAGTACTTCGCGCCCTCTCGTCACAATCTCCAGGCCGCAGGTAGCTTCGCAGAGCGGACATGTTCTATGGCTGATCTTGGTAACAGTCATCCTATGCCTCCTTATAATCAGGCAAATATGGACGAAGATAGCAAACTATCGCAAACAGTCTACGCAGCTTAATAGATTGCATTATGCATCATTTTTTGTCCTGACTGCCAGCCTGCGCCTTTCAGTTTTCCGTATGGGCTGCCTTCGTACCGACCAGCTTTAGCGCGTCCAATTTATTGCCCGTTTTTCCCGAAATCATCGCACTTAGCCCTGCCAGCCAGCATTGCCATATTGACAGAACAAGTATAGGGGGCATAACATACAGCGAAAATATTGGTGAAAGGTGGCAGCGTTAGACGTGTCTACTCAAAAACAGACCATTACCCTCTTGGTTTCGTGCCCCGACCAGCCCGGCATTGTGGCAACTGTCTCGCAATTTATCTTTGAGCATCACGGCAACATTGTGCAATCCGATCAGCACTCAACCAATAGAGAAAAGTCTACTTTTTTCATGCGCATTAGCTTCTCGGAGGACGGCTTTCCGTTGAGCCAGGAGGAGATCAGCGAGAAGTTTCGCCCCATTGCCGAGCGATTCCAGATGCAATGGCTCCTATGTTATTCTCGCCAACGTAAACGAGCGGGGATTTTTGTCTCCAGATTCGATCACTGTCTGACTGATCTGCTCTGGCGCTGGAAAAGCGGAGAACTGCCAATGGAGATCCCTTTCATTATCAGTAATCATCAAGATATGGAACCTCTGGCAAAAATGTATCATATTCCCTATTACTATTTTCCTATGCAGCGCGCAACACGTCCAGCAGATCAAATGCGCATCCTCGAATTTATCCAGGGCAAGGTCGATTTTCTAGTGCTTGCTCGTTACATGCAGATTCTGGAACCTCTTTTTGTGGCGCAATATCCTGAGCAGATTATCAACATTCACCATAGCTTCCTCCCTGCTTTTATCGGCGCAAACCCCTATCAGCAAGCCTTTGAGCGTGGCGTCAAGCTGATTGGCGCAACGGCCCATTATGTGACAAATAACCTGGACGAGGGGCCAATTATCGCCCAGGACGTGATCCACTGCGATCATCGCGACAGCGCCGAAGCATTGATGCGCAAAGGCCGAGACGTAGAACGCCGGGTGCTCGCCGAAGCGGTGCGTCTCCACACAGAGGACCGCGTCCTGGTATACGAGAATAAAACCATCGTGTTTTAAAGCTCCTCGTCCAAGATCCCCCACAGGGCAAGCGCGAGGCCCCCGCACCTCCGCCAGCCCTTCCCCTTGCCCCTACCGCTACGGTGAAACATGGCAGTCCTTGCTCGGTTCTGATTGTGGGCATCATACGATGTCGGGGAGGAACGGTAGGGGCAAGGGGTGGTCGTTGGGCATGGGAGGGGGCCTTGCGCTTGCCCTGCTTGCTTCTTGACACGCAGAAAATAAAGAGATAGGCGAATCGGACGATTGTATGTTAGCAGAACGATGTCCTTGCCACATTGTATAGGTAAACATGGTTCTCACAAAGAGCATGCAACCTTTATAAAAAAGAGCTGGCCACAAAAAAATGAAAGGAATAAAAGGGCACCATATGAACGAGCACGAGCAGGACCATCAACTGACGCGGAGAGCAATGCTGCTTGCCAGTGCTGGGCTGGCCGGAGCCGGGGCCATCGCATCGCTGGGGATGAATACAGCGGCACCGATGATACACGCTGCCGGGATGAATGGTACGAGCCTTCCTGTGCAAGCAATCGAGCAAATTATGGAGACCAACAATGCCACCGTGATGGATGGCGTACTGACCATCGAACTGGACCGCAACGATTTACACGTCGTAGGCCCTCACGGTATCCCGTTCAAACCTGCCTGGGAGCTTAACGGTGAGTTTTTCTTTCAGCCGCTTGGCAACGGGAAGGCGCTCCTCAATGGAGACTTCCCCGTGCTCCCTCAGGAAGCTAACCCGTTCATTGACAAGCTCTTCGCGGGAGGTCTCGTCTTTCAGGCTTTCCACCAGCACTTTTTCGGCTTGCAGCCAATGGTCTTCTTTATCCATTTCCGGGGGATCGGCGACCCGCTTCAGCTTGCCAAAGCGGCCATTGCCGCGGTCAAAGTGACCCACACGCCACTTCCCCAACACGTTCCTTCCAATTTGACGACACCCTTGCCCACGAATGAGTTGGCGCGTATTCTCGACGGTACTGCCGAGGTAGGCGAAGAGGGCGTTGTCACGGTCAGCATTCCCCGCGCCAATACTATCGTGCTGGCTG
>DASTZT010000207.1:0-3821 GCA_035764225.1 Ktedonobacteraceae bacterium | reverse complement strand
GAACTGGCAACTTCCGAGATGGTCACAGAACACTGAAGAGCGTCAAAACGGCCCTGACAGGACGATGGCTGTTGATTAACATTGAGCTGAGTAGTGTTGGCCTGCAAGACTGGCGGCGGCACAGATTGGAATCTAATCGTCGAATTATCGGCCACCATAAAGAGCACAGCCAGGGCCAGCAAAAGATCGGCAAAAAGCCAGCCGCTCAATAAAACGGTATCGCGTACGCGTGGCATTGATATACTTCTCCTGCTCTATAAATTATGGATGAGGCCCATTGCTCAGCTTGTCAAGCACATCCCTTAATTGTTGACTGGCACGATGAATAGCAATGGCAGAGGCCGCCAGGGAGTTGCCGCTTCCCTCCATTGTACGCGCGGCTTTTTCGTAGCTAGCCAGAATATCAGAGACGCCGACTACCGATCCCTGGGGCAATCCCGACATAGTCGCTTGCAGCCGCATCAGGTCATTCATATCGACGCTCATACTCCGTAGAGAGACAGCGCCTGTGTGCATCTCATCAAGGGCATTTTTTACTTTGGCGGTGGCGTCAGACATGAGCGTAGCCAGTTCGGTCTGCTTATCACGCTCCTCCTGTAAATGCTGCAAGAAGTGATTTTGCTGATCTACGACCTGCTCTTGATTTTTTGCCAGCAGCTCGAATTTTTCGATGGCAAGCGTCAGGCTATCAAGGACATCACTGAGTTCCGCCGACATTTTCTGCTGTCGCTTGCCCAGATCGTCCAACGAACCAGCGGCGGATTGCAGTAGACCCGCGGATTGATTCATGCTGTCCACTAGAGCGACCTGCTGCCGTGATATAGCCAACATGGGGCTGATAAGCTTATTGATGCTCGCGCCAAGTGCCTGATTAGTTGTTTTAAGATCGGTAGCGACGGTCTGAAGATCCTGCGCGATCTGGACGGTGCCAGAAGTGAGCTGACCCATAGCTATCAGGTATTCGCCGCCCTCGTGGAGCTGCTTCGTCAACGCCTGGACAATAGTGTCCATCTGACTCTGGGTGTTCCTGGTCGCTTGCGTAAATTCTCCAGCCACATCGGTCAACATTTTAGTGAAGCGGCTCGTCACATTTTGCGCCATCGTATCAAACTTGTTGGTAATATCGCGGGCCATACTATCAATCCGTTGAGCGGTCTGCTCCAGATTGTCACCAGAGGTAAGAGGAGGCTGGCTACGCAGACTGAGCGAGGCTGTGGAGATAATATGCACCAGGTCCGAGCGCAAACGGTTAGCTTCCCGCTCCTCATTACTGCTATTGATACCAGATAGCGTATAAGCCAGGAGAGTGAGAGCAAGAATAACCAGAAGAATAAACACGTCGGCTCCGGCAATGTTGCTCAGCGTCAGATAGCCCGGTAAATGACCATTGAATTGCTGCTGCCAGAGGTAGAGGAAGGGGAGCGAATAGAGATCCTTGTTGTTCGTTTTGATCGCTTCATTAATCAGAAGATTGTAAGCAGTGGTGGCCTGTGAAATGCCGTACCAGGTCACAATGATCGGCAAAAAAATGATCGCATTCCTGATAGTTTCGAGCACGCTCACAAGCCAATTGGCAGATGCTTTCCCGTGATTTTTATAATTTGTGACAATACTCTCAGGATTAATCATCGTATAGATATCAGAAGACGACCAGCCATATGCATTCGTGCCTTGCTCAAGGGCATCGCCAAGCATGTTTAGCCGATCATGGGCAAACACATCGCTACTTTTCACCTGCCTGGCTACGGTACGTGCCGATTTTACCACCGAATTTTTGTCTATCATTATGCTCTCCATATAAATTGCTTGTATTTCGCTGTATATACACTGCCCTGCTACATTACTTGCCTGGCTTTTTCTTACGAAGAGGTGGAAACAACTTATGTAAACCTGATCTATTCTCTGGCAACTCATACGAATAGCGTTCCTGTTCCTGCTGAGCGGGAACCGAAGATTGTGTTACGGGAAGGGATTTTTGTGTTGCCAGACCTGACGGATCGAGTGATTGTAATTGTGCGGCCAGGTGTTGCTGTGACTCTGCCTTTGCTGCATAGCCCATTGCTTTTCTAAGACGTTCTCGTTGTTTTTTCGTACATTCGAGGTCAAGGCTCTCTATACGCCCTCGTAAACTATCCAGTTGGCGTTCAGTCTCAAAATCGAACACACCTTTTTTCTTGAGCGCACTCTCATACGCACTCGAAAAATCGCAGGCAACACGCAGGCGCTCTTTTTCGACAGACGACAATCCCTGATAGAAGCGCAGCTGATAACTTTCCGGCTCCAATTGGGTAAGCCTTTGGTAAGTATTGACGATCCGCGTTATTTTTCTGCCTACCAACGCTTCTCTCACTTTAAGCTCAGCAGTGCTGAAGTCTTTCTTCAATAGGCGTCTCCACAGCCCCCGAATCCCACCAGTTGGCACCGGAGAGCCTTTTTCCTGATCGGTCGTGGCAACTGGCTGAACCGGTTGCCCACTCTGCACTTGCTCAAGCAGTTGGAGGCCGCGCAAATAGTTCTGCCACTGCGCTAAAGCATGCTCCGGCAACGCTGGTTGTTGAGCACAAAGCGAAGCGTGCAGGCTTTTCCAGGCAGAGAGATTAGTGATGTAATAGAGCAAGCGATCCAGAAAAACCTGGACAAAGTGGGTGCGCCCGGTGGAATTTTGTCCCTCCAAAGAGCAGGTTAGAGCAAATATGGCATAGGGAATAAGACCGTTCAAACGCTGGTAATACGTTTCTGCGGCATGTTGGGCGATAGCATAGAACAACAGATAAACATCCACATTGGGAGATCCCTTATACATCTCCAAAAGGATGCTATTGAGATCACTGACGCTGCCCACGCATTTCACAAAGGCTTGCGCCAGTTCGGGTATCACCGCTGAAGCATCCGAGGGTGATTGGTACAGGGCTGTTACTAGCCGGGTCAACCGCGATGAACTGATATCAGGACGCTCCAGAAACGAGACGATCACCAGCCATTTAGACTCGTTCGCATCCAAAGCTTTATGTAGTTTGGTCTGCTGCGCCAAAGACAACAGGAACTTTCTAGATGCAGGATCTTCTAATTGCCATGCAGCAGAGTTCTGAAGGTACGTTCTAAGGAGCCATATCAGAGCAGGGGATTGCTCTGAAAAAAAGAAGTAATACTGAGGCAGCGTCCCATATTCGTTGAAAAAAGCGCGGATGTCATCCAACGATAGTTTAGGTTGAGCAATAGATAGCAACGCTTCCAGGTATGTAGATTGCGTTATGGTGAATAAGGCAAACAGCAGTTCCTTAACCGAGTAATTACGCTCAACAAGGAATGCGAATTGTTTTATGACGGTCTGAGCAAGGTGTGGTCCATATTGATAGTTGCTTAAGTAGCTAGCACCATATTTTTTGAGCACCGTCGCTATTTCAGCATCCATAAGCTGCGCTACGCCCCAGACCTGGAAAACATAGTTCTCCTCTATAGAAAAATCCAGCAGCTTGGAAAGGCGTTGCCACCGATCCGGCAGCGGGAGCAGTTTCTGGTACACCCCAAACATTGTTTCTCGATGCCCCTGGAGGTAGTTCGAGCCATCACTGATAAAGAAGTCGTTCAATTCTTCAAGATTTGGGAAGAGCTGTTGGAGTACATTTTCCAGGTTCCCTTTGAAGAGGGGGGAATTGAGCGCGATAGGCACGAGCCTTTTCTTACCGCGATAGGTGCTCCGCGCAAGCTGATCAAATAGCTCACGCCCTGCCACTTGAGTCTGAGCATGCTCTAGCAAGGACTTTAAAAGCTGCTCTACCTGTCGCAAATAACCATCTGAGCCACTATAACCAGCAATGGTC
>DASTZT010000206.1:0-5389 GCA_035764225.1 Ktedonobacteraceae bacterium | reverse complement strand
CGAAGCGAAGACAATGACATTGGGAGGCAGATGTATTCTAAGCTTTATGGCTCTTCAGGAAGCGCTCTATCCTGATCAGAGCCTCCTCCAGTTTATCATACGCGGTACAGTAGGTAGCGCGAACATAGCCCTTGCCAGCCGCTCCAAAGGCGCTGCCAGGCACGACCGCCACCTTCTCCTCGAAGAGCAATTTCTCCACGAACTCTTCTTCGGCCATCCCGGTATCCCCAATATAAGGAAAGGCGTAGAAGGCTCCGCGCGGCTCACCACAGCGCAGCCCCAGACGATTGAGTCCCGCCACAAACATGCGACCACGACGAGCATACTCATCGTGCATCATTTGCACATCAGGCTCGCCGTGTCGCAATGCTTCCAGCGCCGCCTCCTGAGATGCCGTACCAGCGCACATGATCGTATACTGGTGAATTTTGAGCATAGCTTCTAGAATATGGGGAGCTGCCGCGACATAGCCGACGCGCCATCCGGTCATAGCATAGGCTTTAGAAAAACCATCCAGCAAGATAGTACGCTCTTGCATGCCAGGGAGGGTCGCGATACTGACATACTCGGTATCATAGACGAGGCGGCTATAGACTTCGTCAACGGCCACGATCAGATCATGCTCGATTGCCAGTTTAGCAATGCCTTCCAGCTCGTTTTTGGGGATCACTGCTCCCGTGGGATTATTGGGATTGCCGATCAGAATCATTTTTGTGCGCGGAGTAATGGCTTGAGCAATCTCAGAGGCACGCACCGCGAAGTTATATTGAGCATAGGTCGGAACCGGAACCGGCACGCCGCCCGCAAAAATAATATCCGCTTCATAAGCGACATAGCCGGGATCGGGCGAGATGACCTCATCGCCGGGATCGATGATGGTGCGCATCGCCAGATCCACCCCTTCACTCACGCCAACCGTCACCAGGATTTGCGTTTTGGGATCGTAGGTGAGGCCATAGTGCCGCTGCAACATCGCGGCAATCTCTTCACGCAATGCCAGAATGCCATAATTCGATGTATAGCTCGTATGGCCCTGCTGTATAGAATTGATGCCAGCCTGGCGAATATGTTCGGGCGTGACGAAATCCGGCTCGCCCACCCCCAACGAAATCACTTCTGGCATGGTATTGATAATATCAAAGAATTTGCGAATTCCCGAAGGCTTCACTTCCCGTACGCGCTGTGACAACACTTCGCGTTTAAGTGTATCCATAAAAAACGTTTCCCTTTCTCCATTTCGAGGTCTGACCATCCTTCCAAAATGTAACATAAAAGCAATGCGGTGACAATGAGCCAAAGCGGGTACTTTCAGACCATTTGGGAGAGCCATCATTACCGCCCCATTATATAAACCATAGAGCTTTTCAGTTTTCGCTGGAGGCTACCCCGCATCGGGGAGAAAGCACGCCTTTCGTACCGACTCGATTCTATCGCGTCCAATTTATTGAAACTCCTCCTCGAATGCTTAAAGTGGGAACACTGAGAGGCTCTGACATGAGGCTTGACAAGCCGAGAAAATTTTCCTATAATTTTGACATATTATCGTATTCTGTCAAAGTGACAATTATGAGCATTGATGAGAAAGAACGCGAGCAGGCAATTTTAGATGCGGCCAGTGACCTGCTGCTTCGGCATGGATATAACAAAACCACGATGAGTGATGTGGCCGAAGCAGTGGGTTTACATCGTGGCTTAGTCTATCTCCAGTTCAAATCAAAGGATGAGCTGATAGCGGCCCTCATCATCCGCGAACTGAACACGTATGCGGATGCGTGGAGCAGACAACTCGAAGCCGACCCTCTAGGGGGAACGGTCGCGAGCCTGTACCGCAGCATGTTGCATGCACTCAAGCCGTTACCATTGATGACCGCCATTCTCACTCGCGACGAAGAGATTTTCGGAAAATATACACGCAAGCCGGGCAATCTCCTCACACGTCTGCCGGACACCGGTCTCACGCGCGAGTTTCTCCAGGCAATGCAAGAGGTGGGCGTCGTGCGCCAGGATGTCAATATCACAGCGATGGCCTTAGTCATGGATGCGCTTACGCCTGCCATCATGGAGACGCTTGCTGCTTACAGAGAGGAATCGCGCAGCGACCGAGGGCATGCGAGCAAACCGTCCTATGATGAGTTGATGGAAACAATATCCGAGATGCTAGAGCGCATGTTAACGCCAGAAGCGGGCATCAATCTTGCAGCAGGCAAGGCGATCATGCTCCGAGGGCTTGATGTCGCACGAGCGTATTTCATCCAGATGGAACAGCAGAAGAAAGAGAACTCATATGGTACATAAAAATACCTGTAGATATATATGGATACTCGTTCTCTATAGAAAGAGGTGATTTATGCTTCTCGCACTAAAGTCGTTGGCGTATCTCGTGATCAGTTTTCTGGTCTTTGCTCTGGCTCTGTTTCTCCCGGCAGGCACCATCAACTGGCCTGCTGGCTGGATTTTCCTGATCCTGGTCTATGGCATCTCTTGTATCGGCCTGGGGCTGCTCTATAAGTACAACCCTGGTCTATTACAAGAGCGTATGAGTCTCTCCCATCCAAATCAAAAAACCTGGGACAAGGTGTTCACTCCGCTCTACTACCTGCTCTGTCTTGCCTGGACAGTGCTGCTCCCACTCGATGCGGTGCGATTTCACTGGTCGCATATACCCCTTGTCCTCCAGATTGTAGGAGCAATTCTGCTGGTGAGCTCGTTCCCTCTGATGGCTCTCACCTTTCGAGAAAACTCGTTCCTGTCGCCAACGGTGCGTATCCAGCAAGAGCGGGGACAAACGGTCGTCTCCACTGGGCCTTATCACTATGTGCGCCATCCGCTGTATGCTGGCGCAATCCCTTTTTTTCTCGGAACGCCGCTGCTGCTAGGCTCCTGGTACGGCCTGCTGTTCGCCCTGGTCATGATCGCTGGAATGGGCATGCGAGCAGTCATGGAGGAACATATGTTGCGCGAGGAATTGCCAGGCTATGATGCCTACATGACAGAGGTCAAATATCGCCTCATTCCGTATGTCTGGTAATAAAACCTTGCATGAAGAACAGAAGGTGACAACCGGAGAACGGCTGCCACCTTCTTACCATTACCGCTGCGAAACCGGCAGGTTATAGTTGCTGCCTCCGTTGTTGTCCCAGGTATTGCTCTGGTTGAAGAAGGCGAGATTGAGCTGATTGGCGCTCTGTGGCAGGAAGGCAGCTCCGAGCCAGGAGCCGTCGCTCTGCTTCGTCATGGTCACATCCGTCGGGCTGGTCCAGTTGTTATAGCCCCAATGCATGGTTATGCTGGAAGCGGAACTTGCCAGCGAGCCGTTATAGGTAATCTTGACCTGCTGGCTCTGCACTGGCACATAGGGGAAGCTCATCACGGGCGTTGCTAGTGCGGGCGAAGATGCGCCTGCACTGATGCTAACATTCCAGTTGCCGCCGCCGTTGTTATCCCAGTTGCCCTGACCATCGTTAAAGGCGAAATTGAGCTGCGTTGCATCAGTTGGCACGCTTATGGTCGTTTGCCAGAAGCCGTCCGCTCGCTTGACCATCGGCTTGTCGGCAACGACCACATTTTGCCAGTTATTCTCTCCCCAGTGCAAGTAGACGTGGCTGGCTGAACTTAAAGAACCCTTATAGTAGATGGTCAATGCTTTGCCCTGCACAAGCTGGCTGCTATCGTCATCGACGGCAAAACCAGCATGGGGTTGAAAGGCGTTGGTGACATAACGGCTGGATGCCACTGAGGTCACATCGGCAATGCTTGACGTGCTGGCAGAGAAGAGCAGGGTGATAAATTCGCCCATCGCCCAGTTAAGCGGATTCATCGATTTGGTCGGCGTGCCAGCAGTAAAGCCAGCCGGTGCGCCACTATCCCAGACCTGCTCTGGGATCATGCCAGAGCCGTTTTCCGCCGTCGTCATCGCGGTCAGGGCTGCATCAGCGTTTCCTCCAGAGGCTGCGGTGTAAACGCCTCGCTCACCAGAGAAAATGGGCCAGAGCCGCCCCACGCCCGAACCGTTATAGTCCGAACCATCAGTATGCTCGCCATAGCCATCGTGATTGTAACGGAACCAGTAGCGATTGCCGTTAATGACCTGGCTAATCGTAGAATCGACGACGGGCAATGAGAGCGTGATATAGGGCGAGTTTAGCGGCATGACGCCCTGTCGTGCCAGTTCCAGGAAACCAGCATCCACAATCGAGCGTTCGTCAAAAGTGCCTCCACCGTTGCTCAGGGTGAGGCTATGCCCATCGTTGGGATTGGCGTTATCGTCGATGCGTTCGAAGTAATAGCCGCCACTGAGCGGACCGGTGGTGGTAAAAGTCCAGTTGGTGACCAGCCCCTGGTAATAATCGGCATAGTTGGTGTAGCGCGTCTGATTGACGGTATCCCCATTGATGCGAGCAATATCGGCAGCAGCGATCAAGCCGCCAATTTCGGCTGCAATGGTCGATGGGCTATAGCCGCTATTCTCCTCCCAACGCTCCTGACCGGTAAAGGGGCCATGTTCGATAATATAGTTGGCAACCGGCTTGATATGCTGGTTGTAGTTGGTGCTATCGGTCACACCCAGCTTCCAGGCAAGCATGATGGGAAAGGCTTGCTCGTCCATCTGGATGCCATTAAAGAAGGGCGTACCATTGACAAAACTATTCTGCAGAAAATGTCCATCCGACTGCTGCTGAGTATTGAAGGCCCAGAGCAGAGCGCGTTTGGGATCGCTGGTATCGCCCGCCACGATCAGGGCACTGGAGAACTCATACATGTCTCGTTCCCAGACCAGATGATAACCGCCCGCATTGCCATCGCCGTTTGACGCCCCCCACGGCACACCCAGCCCCGCGACCATAGCACCCGTTTGCTTATCTTGTGACGTTTTCAGCACGTTGGCCGCCAGGTAATACTCCTGTTGGCGCGCCTGCTGAATCGCCGTTGTGCTCCCGACTGCCGGGGGCGTTTTCAGACTATTGTCAAAACTGTTCCACTGCGAGACATAGGTATTGAGCATATTCGAGGTATCGCCCAGCGTGCCATTTAGCGTTTGCTCTGCATTCACGGCGGCTGAATTCCCGCTGCCCGTCTGTCCGAAGGAGAGCACAAGGTTGAAGCTGACGCTGGTCGCCGTCTGCGTGTTGATCGTCCCGCCGTTCGAGAGATCCAGCAGCCCCGTTTGAGCGGTGTTACCGTTGTTTGCCGCGCTATAAGTAAAACTCATCGTGCGGTCAGGACAGCTGCCGCTCCCACAGTTGCTCGTTCCCTTGATATCCGTCCAACCGTCGTTCTGCCCAACGAAGCCGGAACTGGTCATGCCCGCTTGATAGGGAAACGATGCAGCCAGGGCGCTGGCAAAGTTTCCAGAGGAGTCGGTCGATACCAGCATCGTTCTGCCACCGGA